>JAOPVN010000138.1 GCA_025966175.1 Modestobacter sp.
CCGGCCGGCGGCGGCGCAACGGGGCCCGGAGGGCAGGCCGTCCGTGGACCACGAGCTCGTCGGCAAGGTGGGCACCGTGCTCACCCGGATCCGTGGTCATCCACTCCCGCGGCGAGCGCGCGGTCGACGTGGAGCCGGCCCCGTGGGCCGCGCTGTGACTTCCCGGCACTCCCGCGCCGTCGGCGCCCCCGGGACCTGAGAGAAGGGATGCTCGATGTTCGGCTACCGCGTTCCGGCGCCCAGCCAGGCCATGTTGATCTCGGGGGGCCAGCAGCAGGCCACGGACGGCGACGTCCTGCCCTTCCGCATCGTCGTCGGCCGTGGGGCATTCGTCGTCCCGGTGTTCCGCAAGGCGTCGTTCCTGACCCTGGCCATGCGGGAGTCGGTGGTCGCTGAGGAGTGCGTCTCCCAGCAGGGCATCACGCTCCGGGTCTCCGCCGTCATCGCGTTCAAGGTCGGGTCCGACGAGGCCAGCATCACCGCCGCGGCGCAGCGCTTCCTGGACAACCAGGCGCAGATGGACGAACTGACCGGGCAGATCTTCTCCGGTCACCTCCGGTCGATCATCGGTTCGATGACGGTCGAGGCGATCATCCGGGAGCGGCAGACCCTCGCGGAGAACGTGCTGGAGGCCTCCAAGGTGGAGATGGCAAGCCTCGGCCTCACGGTGGACTCGCTGCAGATCAAGTCGATCGACGACAAGGGCAGTGGGTACATCGAGGCGCTGTCGGCGCCCCACCGCGCGGCGGTCAACCAGGCGGCGGCGATCGCCCAGTCGGCCGCCGACCAGGCGGCTGCGCAGGCCCGCCAGGCCAGTGACCGCAACCAGGCCGAGTACGCCCGGCAGACCGCGATCGCCCGGGCCCAGTACCAGGCCGAGATCGACCGGGCCCAGCAGGAAGCCGCCCAGTCCGGCCCGCTCGCTGCCGCGCAGGCCCAGCAGGCGGTGCTCGCCGAGCAGGCGAAGGTCGCCGAGCGCAACGCCGCGCTGCGCGAGGCCCAGCTGCAGGCCGAGGTGATCAAGCCCGCCCAGGCCGAGGCGGAGCGGGTGCGGATCGCGGCCGAGGCGCAGGCCGCCGCCACCCGGTTGGCGGCCGAGGCCGCCGCCACCTCCAACCGGATCGCGCTCGACCAAGCCATGATCGCCCAGCTGCCCGAGCTGGTGCGGGCAGCTGCGCAGGGTCTCCAGGGCGCCAACGTGACGGTGCTCAACGGCGCTGAGGGGCTCAACGAGACGGTCGCCTCCCTGGCCGCGCAGGGAGCGACGATTCTGCGGACCGTGCTCGACGGGCTCGGCGACCGGGGGACGCCGGACGCCGACACCCAGCCGAGCAACGGGCTCCTGCCCGAGCGGGTGCAGCTGGACCGCTGACCAGCCGATGCCGGGACTCAACGCTCCTCGACGGTGACGCCCGGTGCGCCCGCGCTGATGGCGCGCTCGAGGGCCCCGAAGCCGTAGCGGACCGGCACGATCAGGGGCCGGCGATCGCGTAGCTCGATCACCGGGAGCTGCCGCGACATCCGGCTGCCGCCGATCCGCAGCACGTCGTGCAGCGGTGCGGTGCCGCGGGTCAGCGGCGTCGTCCAGCTCAGCGTCGGGCCGTCGACCCGCACCTCCACGCAGGTCCGGACGAGCCACCGGTCGGCGTTACAGCCCAACGCGGCCAGCCACAGTGCGACCAAGCGCGCCACCAGCAGCCAGCGCGCAGCCCGCATCGGCTGGTAGTTCACCCGAGCCTCCCTCCCCGTCGGACGAGGGTGCTCCACGGCTCCGAGGGGCTCGACGGGAACGGCTCAGCTGAGCAGCAGGGCGAGGCCGACGGCGAGGGCGTTGTAGGTCGCGTGCACCATGATCCCCGGGGTCAGGCGACCGGTGATCCGGACCAGGTAGCAGTTGACCAGGCCGAGCACCCCGACCGAGCACGCGAGGGTGATCGCGCCCCGGACGGTGTCGACCTCGAAGACGTGGAACCCGGCGAACAACAGGGTCGACAGCGCCGCGGCCGGCCAGAAGCTGAGCCGGCGCATGAAGGTGCGCAGGATCAGCCCACGGAACATCAGCTCCTCGACGACGGGCGCGAGGACGACGACCACGACGACCAGGACGACGATCGAGACGACGCTGCCGTCGCCGCCCGAGATGTTGCTGGCCTCCTCCAGCGCCTTCCCACCGCTGAGCACAAGCGCCACGGAGCCGACCACGGTGCGCCCGAGGTAGGCGAACCCGACCCCGGTGATCCACGGCAGCCAGTCGGAGCGGCGGGCCCGATCCAGGCCCAGCACCGCCCGCCAACCGCCGCCCCGCGCGGCGAGCGGCCGGCCGAAGGCGAGCATCACCGCCAGGAGCACCAGCTCGAGGCCGACCGAGAGCACGGCCAGGCCCACGCTGCGGCCGGCGCCGTCCCGGGGGAGCGACTCGGCGACGAACCCGGAGCCGACGATGAGCGCGGCCAGGCTGAGCAGCGGACCGAGCTAGATGAGCAGCCCCCACGGCCGCGGATCGGCCTGCTTGGCAGCGGCGACCTGCTCGTCCAGGACGGTGCGCTCGATCAGCGCCCGGCGTGCCTGGGGAGCACCGTCCGCCGGAGCGGCCGGTGCGTCCCCAGGTAGGCGTGGTTCGAGGGCGGTCATGACAGCCGCCTTCCCGGATCGGCGATCAGAAGTTGAAGGAGTAGGACCCACCGTTGTTGGCCGCCGCGACGACGAGGATCACGAACAGCAGGATGTCGATCACGCCGAGGACGATCGCGGCGATCGACATGCCCCGGTGCCCGGAGCCGCGCTTGGCCCGCGACAGGCCGACGCCGCCGAAGATCACCGCCAGCGGGCCGAGGATGACGGAGAAGAAGATGAGCCCGACGAGCCCGCACACCAGCCCGGCGATGGCCAGCCCGTTCCCACCCCGGTTCGCCGTATTGCCGGCCTGATCGGTGATGCCCGTGTTCTCAGTCATCGAGGTCCCTTTCTCGGAGGGTGCGACGGAGTGCCGCGGCCGCATCCTTACCCACCGTCATCGCCCGATCAATCTCTTTTCACCCGATCAGATGAAAGGCGGCGTTCCCACGTTTCTGACCTGCGCTTTCCCGGTCATTGCGCGGCCGAGAAACGGTGGCTGTCCGTTGTGTATCACTTCATGACAGGCGATCACCGTGTCGGGAAATCCCGTATCCGACCGCCGCCGCAGCCCCGGCATTGGGAGCGACGGAAAGGAGGAAATGGCGCACACGAGGTGGCGTGAGCGGCCGTGCAGGAGGACTCCGGCTTCGTGTCGGTGCTCTACCAGCAGCCCTGGCCGTTCGCCGGCAGCAGCTGCGGCTTGCTCGAGGTGCCGC
>JAOPVN010000154.1 GCA_025966175.1 Modestobacter sp.
CGGCGCCGCGGCACCACCCAGCAACCCCTCGGCGCGGGGACGACGACGCCCGGGGACCTCCCGCTCGTTCCTCGACGCCTGGCCCGACACGGCCCCGAGGCTACGCCGGAGGGCCGGCCGGGAGACGCGCCGTCCGGACCCTCACCGGGTGCTCGTTAGGTTGGCCCCATGCGTGCGCTGCTGGTGGCGAACCCGGCGGCGACCACGACCACCCGCAAGGTGCGTGACGTCCTCGTCCGGGCACTGTCCACCGAGCTGAAGGTGGACGTCGCCGAGACGACCCACCGGGGCCACGCGCGCGAGCTGGCCGCCCAGGCCGCCGCTGAGGGCGTGCACGTCGTCGTCACCCTCGGCGGGGACGGCACGGTCAACGAGGCCGCCAACGGGCTCCTGACGGCCGGGCCGGGCCCCCAGGTGCCCACCCTCGCCGTCGTCCCCGGCGGGTCCACGAACGTCTTCTCGCGCGCGCTGGGCCGGTCCCGGGACCCGGTGGAGGCGACCGGGGAGATCCTCGACTCGCTCCGGGCCGGCCGCACGCGGACCGTCTCGCTGGGAACGGCGTCGGCCTGCACCGGCAAGGAGGGGACGACGGAGGACTGGACCACCCCGCGCTGGTTCGTCTTCGCCGCCGGCATGGGGTTCGACGCCGACGTCATCTCCCGGGTCGAGGCGCAGCGGGCCAGGGGACGGCGGTCCAGCGGTGCCCTCTACGTCCGGTCCGGGGTCAACGCCTTCGTGCTCGGCCGGGACCGCCGCCGCCCGCCGATGACGCTGGAGCAGCCGGGTGAGCCGCCGGTCGACGGGTTGTTCCTGGCGCTGGTCTCCAACGTGAGCCCGTGGACCTACCTCGGCACCCGGCCGATCGACCCCAGCCCCGAGGCGTCCCTCGACACCGGCCTGGACGTCTTCGCGATGGGCCGGGTGGGCGTCGTCCGGATGCTGCACCACCTCCGCCAGACGATGGCCGCCCGACCGGACGCCCGCGGCCGGGGGGTGCACCGTTGGCACGACCTCCCGGAGGTCACGCTGACGTCCACCCGCCCGCAGGGCTGGCAGCTCGACGGCGACCACCTGGGCACCGCGACCGGGCTGCGGGTCCGCTCGGTGCCCGACGCGCTGCGCGTCGTCGTCTGACGCGCTCGGGAGCATCGCAGCGAGCGCCAGCGAGCGAGGAGCGGACCGAGCGCGGAAGACGACCGGTGTGATCGTCGTCTGACCCGGACCGCCCCTGTCACCCGCCCGGGTGATGCGCGGAACACCGCGGTCTGCCGCAGAAGTGGCGAGGCCCGCACCAGCGTGGTGAGCTTCCTCACGAGCCCCGCCGAACGCCCAGAACTGCTTGACAGTGCGGCGTCTCGTGAAAGCATCACAAGCAAGCAACCTGCCGGTAACAAGGCGGGCGGTCGTCGTGCCAAGCGCTGAGTACCAGCGTACTGACCTGCGGTCTTCGGACGGCGACCGGACATTTGACGAGATCGAGGAGTACACCGCCATGGACTGGCGCCACCGCGCGCTCTGCCGGGACGAAGACCCGGAGCTCTTCTTCCCGATCGGGACGACGGGCCCAGCGGTCGTTCAGATCGAGCAGGCCAAGGCTGTGTGCCGTCGCTGCCCCGTCATGCAGTCCTGCCTGGAGTGGGCTCTGAGCTCCGGTCAGGACTCCGGCGTCTGGGGCGGCCTCTCCGAGGACGAGCGTCGGGCGCTCAAGCGCCGCACCGCTCGTACCCGGGTCCGCACCGCCTGAAAGAGGCCCCCTCCCCGAGCCCTCCGCACGCTCAGGGCACGCCAGGAGGGGGCCGTCGGCCACGTTCTTCGGGCCGGTCGGGAATGCACGGCCGGTCGCACCGCTCAGCGGCGCGGCCGGCCGGCACCCGGCAGGCTCAGCACCGCCTCGGTGCCCGGGCCGCCGTTCGCCGGCGGACCCATCTCCAGCGTCCCGTGCAGCTCACTGGTCACCAGTGTGCGCACGATCTGGAGGCCGAGCCCGGTGCTCGCCGCCGGGTCGAAACCCGGTGGCAGGCCTCGGCCGTCGTCCCGGACGCGGACCACCAGGTCGTCGCCGTCCCGCTCGGCAGCCAGCACGATCGTGCCCGGCTCGCCGTCGGCGAAGGCATGCTCGGCGGCGTTGTGCAGCAGCTCGGTCACGGCCATCACCAGCGGCGTGGCCGCCGCCGCGGGCAGCTCACCGAACCGGCCGTCCCGCTTGATCCGGGCGGCCGGGCCCACCGACGTCACGTCACCCAGCATCGGCAGCACCTGGTCCAGCACGTCGTCGACCTCGACGACGTCCTCCCGGCTGCCGGCCAGCGTCTCGTGCACGACCGCGATCGACGCGACCCGCCGCACCGACTCCTCCAGCGCCGCCCGGGCAGCCGGCTCGGTCATCCGGCGGGCCTGCAGGCGCAACAGCGCGGCGACGGTCTGCAGGTTGTTCTTCACCCGGTGGTGGATCTCCCGGATGGTGGCGTCCTTCGTCATCAGGGCGCGGTCCCGGCGGCGCACGTCGGTGACGTCACGGACCAGCACCAGCGCGCCCGCCTCGCCCCCGGGGGCCTGCAGCGGGAGCGCGCGCACCAGCATCGTGGCCGCGTCGTTCTCCACGTCCATCGGCTCGGGGAACCGCCCGGCCACCGCCGCCCCGATGCTGGCCGCGACCGCCTCACCGGCCACCCGGTCGGCCGACACCCCGCGGGTGACCGCGGCGAGGTCGGCGCCGACCACGTCACCCATGACGCCCATCCGCCGGTAGGCCGACAGCGCGTTGGGGCTGGCGTAGCTGGCCCGGCCGGCCGAGTCCAGCCGCACCAGCCCGTCGCCGACCCGGGGACTCATCTCCGCGTCGTCGAGCATCCGTGGCGGGAACGTCCCGGCGGCGACCATCAGCGACAGGTCTGCGGCGATGTCCAGATAGGTGAGCTCCAGGGTCGACGGCGAGCGGGTCGCCGCCAGGTTGGTGTCCTTGGCCAGGACCGCGACGACCACCCCGTCGTGCCGCACCGGGATGACCTCGCGCCGCCGCGGAGCGGCACCGGACCAGTCCGGATCGCCGTCGGTGATCGGCCGCTCCTCCCGGTGGGCGCGGTTCAGCGGCTCGGCCGCGACCCCCGTCGCCTCGGTGCCCACCAGGTCGTCCGGCTGGCTCGTGGGGGCGGTCAGCGGGCGCACCTGGGCCACGCACCACCAGGCGCCGCTGCGCAGCGGGACCCACAGCGTCAGGTCGGCGAAGGACAGGTCGGCCAGCAGCTGCCAGTCGGCCACCAGCCGCCGGGCGTGGTCGACCTGGGACGGGCTCGCCGAGCCGCGGGTCAGACGTTCGGACAGGCTGCTCATCGTGGTCCGGAGCCTAGGACGGAGCCCGCGGCGGACATCGACCTACCCTGCCGGGAGGTCACCGGGGGCGACCCGCTGAGCGCGCCGGCCCCCTTCCTCGGGCGTGCCCGAGCATGCGAGGGGACCCAGGAGGGGGGCCCTGCTGCCAGGAGGAGTCCTTCCTCAGCCGGCGACGACGGTGGCGATGAGGTCGCCCTCCTGGAGGACCTCGCCCTCCACGACGTGCATCTCCCCGATGGTGCCGGCACGCTCGGTGAGCACCGGGATCTCCATCTTCATCGACTCGAGGATCACCAGCGTGTCGCCGGCGGCGACCTCGGTACCGGGGGCCACCAGGACCTTCCACACGCTGGAGACCATCTCGGCGTGGATCTCCTCGACCGCCACCCGCGCCTCCTGTTCCATGATCCGACCCGCCGGAACCGGCGGTGTGCTCATGAAAGCACGCGGAGGGTACGGCTCCGCAGCACCGCCGGGCCTCGTCGACTCACGAACCGTCGGGCACCAGCGAGCCGGCGATGCGCTGCAGCACGCTGCAGACCGCGGCGCCGTCGTGCGGCACACCGGTCTCCGGCAGCCCGGCGAGCACCTCGGTGGCCGCGCCGGCCGC
>JAOPVN010000177.1 GCA_025966175.1 Modestobacter sp.
ACACCGTCCGCGACTTCTGGCGCGGCGAGGACGCGACGATCGGTGAGTTCGCCAGCCGGATCACCGGCTCGGCCGACCTCTACCAGCACTCCGGCCGGCGCCCGGTCGCGAGCATCAACTTCGTCACCGCGCACGACGGGTTCACCCTCGACGACCTGGTCTCCTACAACGAGAAGCACAACGAGGCCAACGGCGAGGACAACAACGACGGCGAGAGCCACAACCGCAGCTGGAACTGCGGCGTCGAGGGCGACACCGACGACGTCGAGGTGCTCGAGCTGCGGGCCCGGCAGCGGCGCAACTTCATCGCCACCCTGATGCTCTCCCAGGGCGTGCCGATGCTGCTGCACGGCGACGAGCTGGGCCGCAGCCAGGGCGGCAACAACAACGGCTACTGCCAGGACTCCGAGCTCACCTGGATCGACTGGGAGAACGTCGACGAGGGCCTGCTGGAGTTCACCAAGCTGGTCACCAAGCTGCGCAACGACCACCCGACCTTCCGCCGCCGCCGGTTCTTCCACGGCCGCCCGGTGCGCCGCGAGGAGGGCGACCCGGTGCAGGACATCGCTTGGCTGACCCCCGGCGGTGAACTGATGAGCGACGAGGACTGGGACGCCGGTTACGCCAAGTCGCTGGCCATGTACCTCAACGGCCACGGCATCCGCGAGACCGACGAGCGCGGTGAGGACGTCGTCGACGACTGCTTCTACCTGGCGTTCAACGCCCACCACGAGTCGATCGAGTTCACCCTCCCCAGCGACGACTACGCCGAGGCGTGGACCGTGGTGGTGGACACCGCGGAGCTCGGTGCGGTGGAGCCGGTCGAGGTGAAGGCCGGCCAGACGCTCACCGTCGCCGCCCGGGCCACCGTCGTCCTGCGGGCGGCCCCGTGAGCGAGCAGACCGCGGCTGAGCACGGCCGGCGCCGGGAGGTACCGGCCGGCACCTACCGGCTGCAGGTGACCGCCGACTTCACCCTGGACGACGCGGCGGCCGTCGCCGGCTACCTGGCCGACCTCGGGGTGACGCACGCCTACTCCTCGCCGCTGCTGCGCTCGGCGAAGGGCAGCACGCACGGCTACGACACCGTGGACCACGCGCACATCGACGAGCCGCGCGGCGGGCGGCCCGGGTTCGACCGGTTCGTCGCCGCGCTGCACCAGCACGGCCTCGGGCTGGTGCTGGACCTGGTGCCCAACCACATGGGCGTCAGCGACCCGGCCGAGTCGGCCTGGTGGTGGGACGTGCTGCAGCACGGTCGGGACAGCGCGCACGCCGATGCCTTCGACATCGACTGGGACTTCGGCGGCGGCAAGCTGCGCATCCCGGTCCTGGGCAGCGCCGACGACGTGTCGGAGCTGGAGGTCGTGGACGGCGAACTGCGCTACTACGACAACCGGTTCCCGATCGCCCCGGGGACCGAGCCCTCTCCCGCCCACCCGGCGACGCCGCAGGAGGTGCACGCCCGGCAGCACTACGAGCTGATCGACTGGCGGCGGGCCGACGACCAGCTCAACTACCGCCGGTTCTTCGCGATCAACAGCCTCGCCGGGCTGCGCGTAGAGGATCCGGAGGTCTTCCGGGCGACCCACGAGCTGATCGTGCAGCTGGTGGCGAACGGGTCCGTCGACGCGCTGCGGATCGACCACCCCGACGGGCTGGCCGACCCGAAGGGCTACCTGGACCGGCTGGGCGACGCCACCGGCCACCGGTGGACCGTCGTCGAGAAGATCCTCGAGGGCGGCGAGGAGCTGCCCGAGAGCTGGAAGACCGCCGGGACGACGGGCTACGACGCGCTCACCGAGGTCGACGCCGTCCTGGTCGACCCGGCCGGCGAGGCGGCGCTCACCGCGCTGGACACCGAGTTCGCCGGCAAGCAGGTGGACTACGCACAGCTCGTGCACGACTCCAAGCGCGAGGTCACCGACGGCATGCTGGGGTCGGAGGTGGCCCGGCTGCACCGGATCATCGGCGAGCTGCCGGGTGTGCCGGCCGAGGCGGTGACCGAGGGGCTGGCCGAGCTGCTGGCGACCTTCCCGGTCTACCGCAGCTACCTGCCCGACGGGCGGGAGCACCTGGAGGAGTCGGTGGCCGCGGTCAAGCAGCGCCGGCCCGACCTGACCGCCGCCGTCGACGCCCTGCACCCGCTGCTGGGCACCGCCGGCAGCGAGCTGGCCACCCGGTTCGAGCAGACGTCCGGGCCGGTCATGGCCAAGGGCGTGGAGGACAGCGCCTACTACCGGTGGTCCCGGTTCGTGGCGCTGAACGAGGTGGGCGGCGACCCGGCGCGGTTCGGGACGACGGTCGGCGAGTTCCACGAGGCGCAGCAGCGCCGCGCGGAGCGTCGTCCGGCGTCCATGACCACGCTGTCCACCCACGACACCAAGCGCAGCGAGGACGTGCGGGCCCGGCTGGCCGTGCTCGCCGAGCTGCCCACCGAGTGGGCCGGTCTGGTGCGCGGCTGGATCGACCGGCACCCGCTGGCCGACCGGTCGCTGGCGCATCTGGTGTGGCAGAACCTGGTCGGCGCCTGGCCGCTGTCCCGGGAGCGGGCGCACGCCTACGTGGAGAAGGCGGCCCGCGAGGCCGGCACCTCGACCACCTGGACCGACCCGGCGCAGGAGTTCGAGGACCAGCTGCACGCACTGGTCGACGCCGCCTACGACGACGAGACGACGCATGCCGAGATCGAGCGGTTCGTCGCCCGGATCGCGCCGTTCGGCTGGTCGAACTCGCTGTCGCAGAAGCTGCTGCAGCTGACCATCGCCGGGGTGCCGGACGTCTACCAGGGCACCGAGCTGTGGGACTTCTCGCTGGTCGACCCGGACAACCGCCGCCCGGTCGACTACGACCGGCGCCGCGATCTGCTGGCCCGGCTGGACGGCGGCTGGGTGCCGCCGGTGGACGAGACGGGGGCGGCGAAGCTGCTCGTGGTCTCCCGGGCGCTGCGGCACCGGCGCGACTCCCCCGCGGCGTTCGCCGGCTACACGCCGGTGGAGGTCACCGGGGCGGCCGCGGACTCGGTCGTCTCCTTCGACCGCGGCGGCGTGGTCACCGTCGCCACCCGGCGACCGGTGCACCTGGCCGACACCGGCTGGGGCGACACCGCGCTGCACCTGCACACCGGTGCGTGGCGGGACCTGCTGACCGGCGCTCGGGTGGTCTCTGCCGCCGGCGGCGCCCCGCTGGCCGAGGTACTCGCCCAGCTGCCCGTCGCGCTGCTCGTCCGCGACTGACGAACGACCCTCTCCTGGCGGAAGGACCCCTCCCCGGGCCCTTCGCAGGCTCAGGGAACGCCGGGCGGGGGTCAGGCTCGGGAGAATGCCCTGGAGGGGGCCTGACGGCGGCCGGGCCCATGGGCCCGCCGCCACTCAGCTGCGGATCGCGTCGAGGACCGTGGCCCGGACGGCGATCAGCGCGGAGCGCGAGGGCGCCGACCGCGGTCGCGCAGAGACGGAAGCGCCAGGGACGTCACGGTGAGCACGGTGCTGTGCGGTCATCCCGGCGGCTGAATCGCGAGACCAGCAGGTCCTCCCTGGCGTGGACGCCCCTGCTCCCAGGCCGCACACAGGGTGAGGTGCCGTGCCCGTACCGCAGCGCGCGAACGGTCTGTCGCACGCGGTCCGGGCATACCCCGCGGTACGCGAGCGAGACCGGCGAGTTCTGCTTACGGTCGTTCGCGACCCGGGCCACACCGGCCGGGCAGAGGCGCCGGACCGCCGAACCCCGTCCGCCGGCCGCCTGAATCCGACCCACCCAGGACGGGGGCGGGGGACCCATGTCCCCGACGCGAACCTGCGTCTAGGGGTGAAGCCGTGCTGCGCCGTCCAGGCGTCCGCGGCCGGGCACCGATTCGCCCGAACCCGACAGCTCACCTCGTAGGCGGTGATCGGAGGATCACCCATGTCCAGGAACAACGGGCGCTTCCGCGCGCCCAGCACCTCCCGGCTGGCCCGCCTCGGCGTCCTCACCACCGGCGCCGCGGTCGCCTGTGTCGGCCTGATGGCCGGGCCGGCATCCGCCGGCGGACACGACTGGAGCGGCGTGGCCAACTGCGAGTCCAGCGGCAACTGGAACACCAACAGCGGCAACGGCTACTACGGCGGCCTGCAGTTCTCCCAGAGCACCTGGGCGGGCTACGGCGGGACGCAGTACGCGTCCCGGGCCGACCTGGCGACGCCCGGCGAGCAGATCGCCGTGGCCGAGCAGGTCCTGGGCGGCCAGGGCGTCGGCGCCTGGCCGGTCTGCGGCGCGCACCTGTCCGGCGGCACCACCCGTGTGCCGTCGGCCCAGGCGGCGCCGGCACCCGCGCAGCGCGTACCCGCGTCGGCCACGGCGTCACGGGACTCCCGGCCCGAGCCGAGCGGCGGCAACTACGTCGTGCAGGCCGGTGACACCCTGGCGAAGATCGCCGCCGCGCAGGGCACCAGCTGGCGGGTGCTGTTCGACCGGAACCGGGGAGTGGTCAGCAACCCGAACGTGATCTACGTCGGGCAGATGCTGACCGTCTGAGCACGCCGGGCGGCCGGGGCCCTGCCCCGGCCGCCCGGTGCGCCACCCCACGATTGGCCGCCGGGTGCGCGGGCATGATCTCCCCGTCCCACCGCACATCCTCTGGAGGCCCCCGCATGTCCGAGCCCGTCGAGTTCTCCGTCTGGGCGCCGCTGCCCGAGCGGGTCCGCCTCCAGGTAGGAGACGGGGTGGACGGCGAGGTGCACGACATGCAGCGGGACACCGCCGGATGGTGGCGCGCCACGGTCCCCGCCTCCCCCGAGGCCGACTACGGCTTCCTGCTCGACGACACCGAGCCGGCGCGACCGGACCCGCGCTCCCGGCGCCAGCCCGGCGGCGTGCACGGGCTGTCCCGTCGCTTCGACCCCGCCGCCTACCGCTGGGGAGACCGCGCCTGGACCGGCCGTCCGCTGGCCGGCGGTGTCGTCTACGAACTGCACGTCGGCACCTTCACCCGCGAGGGCACGCTGGACGCCGCCGCCCGCAATCTGGACCACCTCGTCGACCTGGGCGTCGACTTCGTGGAGCTGCTCCCGGTCAACGCGTTCAACGGCACGCACAACTGGGGCTACGACGGCGTCGCCTGGTACGCCGTCCAGGAGACCTACGGCGGTCCGGCCGCCTACCAGCGCTTCGTCGACGCCTGCCACCAGCGCGGTCTCGGCGTGATCCAGGACGTCGTCTACAACCACCTGGGCCCGTCGGGGAACTACCTGCCCGAGTTCTTCCCGATCTTCGCCGAGGGCGGGGCGAACACCTGGGGCAACTCGATCAACCTGTCCGGCCCGGACTCCG
>JAOPVN010000194.1 GCA_025966175.1 Modestobacter sp.
GCGGGTCGTGCAGCATCGCCGTCTCGTGCGTGGCCGTCAGCGCCCCGAAGTGCGGGAACGTCGTCGACACGGCCCAGCCGCGGGCCGGGGCGATGTCCACCACGTGCACCGCGAGGGTGTCGCCCGGCTCGGCGCCCTCGACGTGCACCGGCCCGGTCACCGGGTTGAGGTAGGGGAACTCGCACACCTGGCTGGGCAGGTCGTCGACGCTGCGCACCCGGCCACCGAAGCAGTCCTCGGTGGTCAGCTCGATGACGGTGCCCGGCTGCACCCGCAGCAGCGGCTCGCCGCCGCCGAAGGTGTAGCGCAGCTGCTCCGGGGTGGGCTGCAGCGAGACCACCTCCAGGGTGCTGGTCACGCCGCCTCTTCCGCCAGCTCCGGCTTGCGTCCGGTGGCGACCAGGAACACGAGCAGCACGATGCCGATGCCGAGCCAGACGAAACCGAGCCGCTGGGCTGCGACCTGGGCGTTGACCACGACGTAGGCGAGGATCGCGAAGCCGATGACCGGCACGACCAGGTGCCGCCACCAGTCCCGGCTCCTCTGTCGCACCAGATAGTGCACGACGACCGACACGTGCAGCAGCATGAAGGCGCACAGCGCCCCGAAGTTGACCAGCGTGGACATCAGCGAGATGCCGTCGTCGCGGTTGCTCATGTAGATGCCGAGCACCAGGCTCACCGCGGCGACCAGGAAGGTCGCGTTGACCGGTACCCGCCGGGTCGGGTGGATCGTCGCCAGGAACGAGGGCAGCTGCCGGTCGCGGGCCATGGCGAACAGCAGCCGCGAGGTGGCGGCCTGGGCGACCAGCGAGTTGGCGAAGCCCCAGGCGATCGCGGTGGCCACGGCGGTGACCACGTACAGCCAGTGCCCGCTGGCGGCCTCGGCGGCGTCGTAGAACGCGGTGCCGCCGGGGTCGCCGTCGGCGATCAGCCCGTCCGGGTTCGGCACGAGCAGCGCGGCGATCCAGGTCTGCACGATGAACAACGTCCCGGCCAGCGCCAGCGCCGCGATCATCGACTTGCCGATCGAGCGCGCGGAGTCGCGGTTCTCCTCGGCCAGGGTGGAGATGCCGTCGAAGCCGAGGAAGCTCAGCACCGCGATGGAGACGGCGCCGAACACCAGGCTGAAGGAGAAGGTGTCGCTGTTGTAGATCGGGGTCAACCCGCCGCTGCCGTTGCCCTCGCCCCTGGCCAGCGCGATCACGCCGATGACCAGGAACACCGCCAGCACGACCAGTTCGGCGACCAGCATGATCTTGTTGACCCGGGCGGTGAACTCGATGCCGAAGTAGTTCACGACGGTGTTCAGCAGCACGAACCCGACCACCCAGGCCCACACCGGGATGCTGCTGACGATGGCGTTCATCGCGAAGCCGGCGATCAGGTACAGCAGGCCGGGCACCAGCACGTAGTCCAGCAGGATCATCCAGCCGGCGAGGAACCCGACCGGCTGGGCGATGCCGCGGCCGGCGTAGGTGTAGACCGAGCCGGCCATCGGGAAGGCCCGCGACATCTGCGAGTACGACGCGGCGGTGAACGCCATCGCCAGGCCGCCGACGGCGTAGGCGAGCGCGATCATCCCGCCGGAGGCCTGGAAGACGCTGCCGAAGATGCCGAACGGCGCGATCGGGACCATGAAGACCAGGCCGTAGACCAGCAGGTCGGTGAAGCTCAGCGAGCGCTTGAGCTCCTGGCGGTAGCCGAAGGCCTCCACGCCGGGGGTGCCCTCGCCGGCGGTCGCCGCCGGTGCGGTGGGAGTGGTGCGGGGATCGCTCATGGCGACTCCTCTCGTCTGCCGGCGCTCGACCGGGCCGGAGCATCGTAGAACGAATTTGTTTCCAGATGAAAACGAATTCTCAACCGGCGCGGAGCTCGATGAACGTCAGCCCGTCCGCCCGGGCCAGCCGCGGCGGCGGGGGAGCGGGGAGCGGCGCCCCGGCATCGGAGGACAGCAGCGCACAGGCCAGCCGGACGCCGTCGTAGAGCCCGCGCGCATAGGCGCAGACCACCGGCGCGTCGACCCCGGCCCGGCGGGCATGCCGTTCCTGCAGGTCCAGCTGACGCTCGTCGGCGGAGGTGGGGGAGGCCGCGAACGACGGCATCGTGGCGTAGAGCTCGCCGGTGGCGTCCCCGCCCAGCGCGTACAGCCCGTTCTCCTCCAGCGCGCCGGACAACCGCACCACCCGGCGGTCCAGGCCGGCCCGGGCGAACTCGCGGTGGAACAGCGCCAGGTCCCGGCCGACCAGGCTGAGCAGGACGGCGTCGGCCCGGGTGCGGACGACGAGGTCCAGCAGCGGCCCGGGGTCACCGGGGCCGAAGGGCACCAGCGCCTCGCCGACCACCTGCGCGCCCAGCCGGGCCAGCGTCGTCCGGGCGGCGCGGTGCACCGAGCGCGGCCACACGTAGTCGGTGCCCAGCAGCACCCACCGGGTGGCTCGGCGGTGGGTGACCAGCCAGGACAGCGCCGCGGCGTGCTGGGCCTGCGGGCCGTGCCCGATCCGCCGGACGCCGGGGACGCTGGGGCCGCCTTCGTGCGGCGGAGTGAAGACGTAGGTGCCCCGGCCGGCCCAGGCCCGGGCGAGGGCGCGGTGCACGTCGCTGGTGTGGAAGCCGACCAGG
>JAOPVN010000262.1 GCA_025966175.1 Modestobacter sp.
CGCCGGCGGCGAGGGCCGGGTCGTGGGCGAGCCCGACGAGGCGACCGAGGCCCGGCTCGGCCCGCTGGCCGGCGCGCTGCTGCTCGACCAGCAGGCCACCGGTGCCACGGCCCGCAGGGAGCTGGGCTGGGAGCCCACCGGGCCGTCGCTGCTGGAGGAGCTGTCCTCCGGGTCCTACGCGCAGAGCTGAGCACGGACGCCGGGCCGGCCGCGATGTCCGCGGCCGGCTCCTGCGTCAGCGCAGGCCGGTGAGCTCCCCCGGCACCGCTGCAGCGATCGGCGAGCCGGCCGGGAAGGCCAGCGCCGGCCCGGTGACCGAGAGGGACACCTCCGTGCCGTCGGAGGGCAGCTGGGAGCCGTCCAGTCGAGCGGTGACCCGGAGCCCCGAGGGCAGGTCCAGCAGCACCCGCGCGTCGTGGCCGTAGAAGTCGACGCTGTGCACCCGTGCGGTCGGCAGCCCACCGGTCCGCTCCCCCAGCTGCACCTGCTCGGGCCGCAGCAGGATCCGGGTGGGCCCGTCCGGGCTCGGCTGCTCGAGCGGGAGCACGCCCAGCACGCAGTGCGCCAGCCCGTTCCGGACGTCGGCGTCCAGCACGACGGCGTCACCCACGAACGTGGCGACGTCGAGGTCCACGGGGTGCCGGTAGAGGGTCTGCGGATCGGCGAGCTGCACCAGCCGGCCGCCGCGCATCACCGCCACCTGGTCGGCCATCGACAGCGCCTCGGCCTGGTCGTGCGTGACCAGGACGGCGGTGGCCCCACTGGCGTGCAGCGCCTCGGAGACGGCCTGCCGGGTGTCCTCCCGCAGCGACGCATCGAGGGAGGAGAACGGCTCGTCGAGCAGCACCAGGGACGGCCGGGGCGCCAGCGCACGCGCCAGGGCCACCCGCTGCTGCTGTCCACCGGAGAGCTGGTGCGGAGAGCGCTCGGCGAGGTCGGCGTCCAGCCCGACCAGCGCGAGCAGCTCCCGCACCCGCCCACCGTCCTGCCGCTCGCGCCGGGCCAGCCCGAAGGTGACGTTGGCGGCCACGCTCAGGTGCGGGAAGAGGCCGCCCTCCTGCGGGACGAACCCGATCCCGCGCCGGCGGGCGGGCACCGCACGCCCGTGCCCGGACACCATTCGGTCGCCCAGGGTGATGGTGCCGCCGTCGGGGTCCTCGAAACCGGCGATCAGCCGCAGCAGCGTCGTCTTGCCGCAGCCGGAGGGGCCGAGCAGGGCGGTGAAGCTCCGGCTCGGCACGTGCAGGTCGATGCCGGTGAGGACAGGGGTGGGTCCGAAGGACTTGGTCACGTCCTGGACGGTCAGGGAGCTCATGTGGTCATACCTCGTCGGGCATCGCGGGAGAGCAGCACCGTAGCCGGTGCCGACAGCAGCACCATGAGCACGGCGAACGGAGCGGCTGCGCCGTACTCCAGGCCACTGGTCGCCGACCAGAAGGCGGTGGCCAGCGTGGTCGTCCCGGTCGGGGCGAGCAGGAGGGTCGCCGTCAGCTCGGTGACGACGGCCAGGAAGACCAGGGCGGCGCCGGCACCGAGCCCGGGGGCGAGCAGCGGCAGCGTCACCCGACGCAGCCGGTCGAACGCCGAGGAGCCCAGCGCGGCGGCGACGTCGTCGTAGAGCCGCGGTGACTGCTCCACCGCCGAGCGGACGTTCACCATCGCCCGCGGGAGGAAGAGGATCGCGTAGGCGGCGACCAGCACCGGAACCGTCTGGTAGAGCCACGGCGTGGCCCGGATGCTCAGCGTCACCAGGGCGAGGGCCACGACGATGCCCGGCACGGCGCTGCCCAGGTAGGTGCTGCGTTCCAGCATCGTGGTAATCCGTCCCCGGGCGCGGACGGCCAGCCAGCCGGTGGGGAACGCCAGCGCCGTGGTGACCACCGCCGCACCGCCCGCGAGCGCCAGCGTGCTCCCGGTGGTGGCCACCAGTTCGCCGACGGGCAGCGCGCTGGAGGAGCCGGTTCCCATCCAGTAGGTGAGGCTGGCCAGTGGCACGAGGACGGCGAGGGCGACGAGCGCCGCCAGGCCGAGCAGTGCGGGCACGGTGAGCCCGCCCAGCGGGACCGGCCGGTGCGGGCGGGCCGCTCCCCGGCCGGAACCGGCGTAGGCAGCGCGCCCGCGCAGCCGCAGCTCGGCCAGCAGGAGCAGCAGGCAGATCAGCACCAGCACCCCGGCGAGCATCGTGGCGCCGGGGCCGTTGAACGTGGCGCGGTACTGGTCGTAGATCGCGGTGGTGAACGTCGGGAAGCGCAGCATCTGCAGCGCGCCGAACTCGCCGAGCAGGTGCAGGCTGACCAGCAGGCTGCCGCCGAGCACCGCGACCCGGAGCTGGGGCAGCTGCACCCGCCAGAAGACCGCCCAGCTGCCCAGGCCGAGCCCCCGCGCGGTCTCCTCGAGGGCCGGATCGAGCCCGCGGAAGGCCGCCGCGACGGGCAGGTAGACGAACGGGAAGTAGGACAGCGTCACCACCAGCAGGGCGCCACCGTAGGTGTCCAGCCCGGGGAGCAGGGAGATCCAGGCGTAGCTGTTGACGAACGCGGGCACCGCCAGCGGGGCCACCAGCAGGACATGCCAGACGCGCCGCCCCGGGACGGCGGAGCGCTCCACGAGCCAGGCGGCCCCGAGCCCCAGCACGGCGCAGCAGGCGACGGTGCCCGCGACCAGCCGTGCGGTGTTCCACAGCAGCTCCCCGACGCGGGGGCGGAAGACCAGCTCCCGCACGCCGCTCCAGCCGACGTCCACGGTGTAGCCGACGATGTAGCCCAACGGCAGCAGAGCCAGCGCGGCGACGAGCACCGCGAGCGCGAGCAGCACCGGGGAGCGCCGCAGCCGGCTGCTCCCCGCCGAGCGCGCCGACGACCGCAGGTCCCGACGCGCCGGGGCGTCGGGACCTGCGGTCGGGGTGGTGCTGGCGGTCAGAGCAGACCTGCTTCCTGCATCAACTCGGTGACCTTCGGCCCGTTGAGCGTGCCCGGGTCGACCGCCGGGGCCTGCAGCCCGTCGAGGGGCGGCAGGGCAGGGGCCGACGCGACGCCGTTGCCGACCGCGTACTCCAGGGCCGTGCTCTCGGCGGAGCGCTTCTGGCCGTCGGGACCGGTCAGGTAGGCGACCAGCTGCTGGGCCTCGTCGGACTGGTCGGACGAGGCGATCACGCCGGCACCGGAGACGCTGACGAAGGCGCCCGGGTCCTGGTTCCCGAAGTAGTGCAGCTCCACGTTCTTGCTGTTGTCCCCGGACTCGGCCCGGTCCTTGAACCAGTAGTAGTGGTAGATGACCCCGGCCTCGATCTCGCCCTGGTTCACCGCGGTCATCACTGCAGTGTTCCCCTGGTAGATCTGCGCGTTGTCCTTGAGGCCCTTGAGCCAGGCCCGGGTCGCGTCCTCGCCGCGCAGCGCGAGGACGGCGCTGACGATCGCCTGGAAGTCCGCGCCGCCGGGCGCGATCCCGAACCGGCCCTTCCAGGCCGGGTCGGCCAGGTCCAGCAGCGAGGCCGGCAGCTGGGCCTGGGTCAGCTTCCCGCTGTTGTAGGCCAGCACGGTCGAGCGGGCGGCGAAGCCCACCCAGGAACCGTCGGCCGGGCTGTACTGGCTCGGCACCTGCGCGAGCGTCGACCGGTCGACCGGTGCCAGGAGGCCGGCCTCGCTGACCAGGTCGATCGACGGGCTGTTCTCGGTGACGAAGACGTCGGCCGGTGAGGCCTTGCCCTCCGCGACGATCTGGTTGGCCAGCTCGGCGTCGTCACCGCTGCGGATCTCGACCTTGATGCCGGTCTGCTGGGTGAACCCGTCGACCATGGCCGTGATCAGGTCGTCGTGCTGGGCGTTGTAGAGGGTCAGCGGGCCGGCGGCGGACGACGATCCCCCGGACGTCCCCGAATCCCCCGAGCCACCGCAGCCGGCGAGCAGGGCGGTCACGGTCAAGGTGATCAACACGGTGAAGCTGCGGGCGCGCCTGGACACGTACATCCTCCGGTGGTGTAGGTGAGGCACACCTAACCACGAGTGTCCTCCCGTGTCCGCACCCACCCCCGTCGCTCTTCGAGGACCCGGCGCGCAGACAGCCGACCGGGGTCCCCGCGCGACCCTCGGTGAGCGGCGCACCGATCGCCGGACCGGAGAGGACGCCGCGCCCCGCCGCCGGAGCACACTGCGCTGCACCCACTGACGCCGTCCCGCCGACCCGGACGACGGTGGCCGGCGTGGTCCCTTTCCACGGGGACACGACCGGGAGGAGCACACCATGTCCGAGCACCCCCACGTCACCCTCCTGCGCGGGGCCTACGAGGCCTTCGGCAAGGGCGACCTCGCCGCGCTGGACGACGTGTTCGCCGAGGACATCCGCTGGCACGAGCCCGGACGGAATCAGTTGTCCGGCACGTACGAGGGCCGGACCGCCGTCTACGAGATGTTCGGCCGGCTGATGGAGATCACCGAGGGGTCCTTCCGGATCGAGGTCCGCGCCGTGCTCGCCGACGACGACCACGGGACCGCGGTCGTGAACATCACCGCGCGCCGCGGGGAGAACTCGTTCTCGGTGACCAACGTGCACGTGTCCCGCTTCGCCGGGGACCGGGTGGCCGAGTTCTGGGAGACCAGCGGCGACCAGTACGCCACCGACGCGGTCCTCGGCTGATCCGCCGCGTCCCGACAGCTCCGGTCAGCCTGCGCCGGGCGGCAGCGCCGCGCCCTCGTCCTTGAGCACGACCCCGGAGGCGCCCAGCTGACGGGAGGCCTGCAGCAGGGCGACCAGGGTGTCGGCGGCCTGGGCGTAGCCGAGCCCGTGCGGCGGGCGGACGTTGGAGATGCAGTTGCGCTCGGAGTCCGCCCGCCCCGGCCGCGGCCCGTGGGTGAGGTACAGGCCCAGGCTGTCCGCCGAGCTCAGCCCCGGCCGTTCCCCCACCACGACGACGACGATCCCGGCCCCCAGCGCCTGCCCGACCGGGTCGCCCAGCGCCACCCTGGCCTGGTGGGCGAGCACGATCGGCGCCACCGACCACCCGGGCAGCCGAGCCAGCACCGCGGCGACCGTTCCGGCCGCGTGCTCGTGCACCGCCCGCGGGGACAGCCCGTCGGCGAGCACCAGCGCGACGTCGTACTCCCCGCCGGGGAGCCGGGTGCCGTCGGCCAGCCGGCGGCCCAGATCGGGCCGCTGCAGGTAGGTAGCGCGGTCCGGCGCCTGGCTGCGCACCTCGAGCAGGTCCAGCCCGACCCCGGCGGCGCGGAGCGCCTCGCGGACCCGCTCGGCGTCCAGCGCGGTGTGCACGGCGTCCCGGGCGACGGCGTGCGCGGCGCGGAACTCCAGCTCGCGCGCCGTCGGCAGCCCGTCCCCGGCCCGGCCCAGGGCCACCCGGGCGCGGGTGGCGTTGCGCAGCACCGCCCACGGGTCGTCCCCGCTCCCGCCAAAATGGCCATTTCGGCGGGAGGAGGCGGTCACGGGAGGGCCGCCGCGAGCAGGGCCCTCACGGCCGGGGCGTCCGGCGCGAGCTCACGCACCCGGCCGGCGTCGTCCAGCAGGTCCATCCGGGCCAGCCACGCCTCGAACTCCGGCGCCGGCCGCAGGTCCAGCACCGAGCGGGCGGTGAGCACGTCCTGGAAGGACAGCGACTGGTAGTGCAGCATCACGTCGTCCGAGCCGGGGACGGCGATGACGAACGAGCAGCCCGCCGCCCCGAGCAGCAGGGTCAGGGTGTCGGTGTCGTCCCCGTCGACGTCGGTGTGGTTCGTGTAGCAGACGTCCACGCCCATCGGCAGGCCGAGCAGCTTGCCGCAGAAGTGGTCCTCCAGCCCGGCCCGCACCACCTGCTTGCCGTCGTAGAGGTACTCCGGCCCGATGAAGCCGACGACGGTGTTCACCAGCAGCGGGTCGAAGTGCCGGGCCACCCCGTAGGCGCGGCACTCCAGGGTCTGCTGGTCGACCGCCCGCCCGTCGACGCCGTGGTGCGCGTCGGCCGACAGCGCCGACCCCTGCCCGGTCTCGAAGTAGGTGACGTTGTTCCCGACCGTGCCGCGGCCCAGCTCCAGGGCGGCGGTCCGCGCCTCGGCGAGCAGGTCGAGGCTGACCCCGAAACCGCGGTTGCCGGCCTCGGTGCCGGACACGGACTGGAAGACCAGGTCCACGGGAGCGCCCCGTTCCAGGGCCCGCAGCGTCGTGGTGACGTGGGCCAGCACGCAGGACTGGGTGGGGATCTCGTAGCGGCTGATCACCGCGTCGACCAGCTCCAGCAGCGCGACCGTCTGCGCCGGGGAGTCGGTGGCCGGGTTGATGCCGATGACGGCGTCCCCGCAGCCGTGCAGCAGCCCGTCCAGGATCGACGCCGTCACCCCGACCGCGTCGTCGGTGGGGTGGTTGGGCTGCAGCCGGGAGGCGAGCCGGCCGGGCAGCCCGAGGGTGCTGCGCAGCCCGGTGACCACCCGGGTCCGGCGGGCGACGGCGACCAGGTCGGCGTTGCGCATCAGCTTGGAGACCGCGGCGACCATCTCCGGGGTCAGCCCGCGGGCCAGCCCGGAGATCGCCGGCTCGTCCCGTTCGGCGGCCCGGATCAGCAGCCACTCGCGGAACTCCCCCACCGTCAGGGACGACACCGGGGCGAAAGCGAGGGGGTCGTGGGTGTCCAGGATCAGCCGGGTGACGTCGTCCTCGTCGTAGCCGACCACCTGCTCGTCCAGGAACGTGGCCAGCGGGACGTCGGCGAGCGCGTACTGGGCGGCCACCCGCTGCGCCTGCGACTCCGCCGCCACCCCGGCCAGCACGTCACCGGAGCGGGCCGGGGTGGCCTTGGCGAGCAGGTCCGACAGCGAGGCGAACTCGTGGGTGTGCCCGCCCAGCGTCGTCCGGCGGATCGTCACCCACCCACCTCAGCGGCTCCCGGCCGGCAGGTCAACGGTCTGCGGGGCTTCGGAACACGCTGTTCACCCGCCGCCTGCGGTCAGCCGACCTCGAGCAGCCGCAGGTCGCGCACGTAGCTGCCGGTGCCCCGGCGCACCTTGGTGGCGGCCGGCTGCAGCACCACGGCCACCGGACGACGACCGAAGAGCACCGGCTGCGACCAGCCGGCCCGCGGCAGGGACGGCCGGCGCAGCTGCTGGCCCTCGATGCCGAACACCAGCACGGCGGCCAGCACCGCCATCAGCGCGACCGTGGCCAGCGCGGTGGGCAGCCCGGCCCGCTGGGCGAGGAACCCGATCACCGGCGGACCGCCGAGCAGCCCGGTGTAGCCGACGGTCGTGGACAGCGCGACGCCGGAGGGGCCACCGAGGGCACCGGCCCGGGCGATGGCCAGCGGGAAGACGTTGGCCAGCCCCAGCCCGACGAGCACGAAGCCGCTCAGCGCCACCGGCAGGGACGACGTCGTCACCGCGGTCAGCACGCCGGCGGCAGCGAGCAGCGCACCGCCGACGAGCAGCCGCCGCTCGCCGAACGCGGCGACCAGCCGGCCGCCGGCCAGCCGGCCGACCGCCATCGCCGAGGAGAAACCGGCGTACCCGGCGGCGGCGAGCGCCGGGGCGGCCTGCAGCTGCTCGCGCAGGTGCAGGGCACCCCAGTCCGAGATCGCACCCTCGCCGTAGGCGGTGGCCCCGGCGACGGCGCCGAGCACCGCCAGGACGGCGGTGGGGCGGGGACCGTCGTCGGAACCGGTGGGCCGGTCGACCTGCTCGGCGGCCGGCGCACCGGCGTCGGCGCCGACCAGCACCGGACCGGCCCAGGCCATCAGCGCGAGGCCGAGGAGGGCGACGAGGACCAGGTGCGGCGCGACGCCGACGACGGCCGACGCCAGGCCACCCACCAGCGCGCCGAGCAGGCCGCCGGCGCTGAACGCGCCGTGCAGCCCGGACAGCAGCGGCCGGCCGGCCCGGGCCTCGACCTGGACCCCGACGCTGTTGGCCGCGACGTTGACCGCGCCGGTGGCGGCGCCGAAGAGCAGCAGCCCCGCGCACAGGCCGGGCACGCCGGTCGCGAACCCGGGCAGGACGGCGCTGACGCTGGCCGCGATCCCGGCCAGCGCGGCGGTCAGGCCGGTGCCCAGCCGCTTGCACAGGGCACCGGTCAATTGCATGCAGGCCAGCGCGCCGAGCGACAGGCAGAGCAGCGCGATGCCGAGCGCGGTGTGGTCGGCGCCGGTGGCGGCGCTGACGTCGGGGATGCGGGCCGCCCAGCTGCCGAAGACGAAACCGTCCAGGGCGAAGAGGACGGCGACCGCGGCCCGCAGCCTGGACAGCGACGGTGGAGCGGAACGGGCATGGGTGAGGACAGAAAGGAGCATGAAGGACCTTCACGAAGTGGGAAGCGCAGCACCGCAGTGCGGCGGGTGGAGGGCTCGGAGAGCACACGACCTCGGGCGCTGAGTTCCACGGTGCCAGCCGGAGATGAGCGATGCGTGTCGAACCGGTGTCCATGCGGCGTGACTGTCGCCACGCCGTCGTCACACCCGGCTCGGCCCGGCCCAACGCCCCCTGCTGTTGCCGCACTGGTGCCGCGCGGACAGGCTCGGGCTATGACCGGGACCTTCGACCGCGGACTGATCGCCGGCGCTGCCGGCATCACCGCACTCAACGCCGTCAACCTCCTCGACATTTCCCTGCGGGGACGACCGGCGAGCACGCTGCCGGAGCGGACCGTGGATGCGATCGCCGACGCCGCCGGCATCGAGGTGCCCGGCCGCGGCGGTGAGCGGGACTCCCGCCGCACCGCGCTCGGGGCGCTCGCCGGGATCGGCAACGGCCTCGGGGTGGGCGTGCTGGCCAGCCTGGCCCGGTCGGCCGGGGTGCGGATGCCCGGCCCGATCGGCGCGGTGGTGACCGGCGCGGCGTCGATGGCCGCCACCGACGTCCCGCTGGCGGCGCTGTCGGTGAGCGACCCGCACAGCTGGGCGGCGGCGGACTGGGCGGCCGACGCGGTGCCCCACCTCGCCTACGGCGTGGCCGTGCAGGCGGTGATCTCCGCCGTGCCGACCCCCAAGGAGCAGGTGCTGCCCCGGCAGGCCGCGACGTCGGGACTGATCGGCCGCTCGCTGTTGCTCGGCGTGGCCGCCGGCAGCCGCAGCTCCCTGGGGCTGGCCGCCCCCACCCTCACCGCCGCCGACACGGGTGCGGCGAAGAAGCTCGCCTCCCTGGCCTCGCTCGGCGGGGAGCTCTATGTCGACAAGCAGCCGGCCACCCCGGAGCGGACCAGCGGGGGCGCGCTGCCGGCCCGACTGGCCAGCGGCGCCGGCGGCGCGGGTCTGCTCGCCCGGCGGCAGGGGGCCAACGCCGCCCTCCCGGGGGTCGCCGGGCTGGTCGGCGCGGCCGCCGGCTCCTGGGGTGGGCTGGGCTGGCGACGGTGGGCCGGGTCGCGGATGCCGGACTGGCAGGCCGCGCTCATCGAGGACGGCGTCGCCTTCGTGCTCGCCGCGGCGGCCTGCCTGCCCGGCCGGCGTCGCTCCACCCGGCTGACCCTGGTGAAGATCCCGAACCGAGCGGTCAGGCCCGCCAGGCGGGGTCGCGGCCGGTGAGCGCGAGGGCCCGGTCGAAGGCCGAGGCGTCGGCGGGCACCGGCAGCTCCGGGCCGTACCAGCCGCCGTCGCGGCCCATCTGCGCCAGCGGCTGCACGGCGGCCAGGGTGGCCTCGGCGAGCCCGCGAGGGACGTCGTAGGGCGCGCCGATCGCGCGGGCCAGGTCCCAGCCGTGCAGCACGAACTCGGCGAGCATCATCGGCCCGACGACGCCGGCCGGCATCGGCGCGGTGCCCATCAGGGTCTCCCCCTCCCAGGCCGCCGGGTCGGCCCACGCGTCGGCCGCGGTGTCCAGCTCCGCGGGGACGGCGGCCGCCCACTGCTCCACCGGCAGGCCGTCCAGGAAGGGCGCCGGCGTGAGGCTGCTCCAGTCGCGCTCGAGCGGCGTGCGGGTGGCCGAACGCTGGGAGAGCACGGCGCCCCAGGCCAGGTGGTCGACGAGCGCACGCACGTCGTAGTCGACGCAGGGCGTGGGCGCGGTCAGCTGGTCCGGGGTGACCGCGCGGAGGGGGCCCGCGGCCAGGTCGGAGGCAGCGCGCACCGCCGTCGTCAGGTTCCGGGTCTCCGGTGGGATCTCGGTCATGACCCCAGCCTGCTGGGCCGCCGTCCGCCTGTCTTGTACTTCCGCGACACAATCCGGGGCGTGGGCGACACGGAACCGGTGGGTGACCCCCGCGGCATCCTGCACGCGCGGGCCGGCTACGCCGCGTTCTCCCTGGGCCGCCATCACCCGTCGGCGGAGCTGGCGCCCTTCGTCGAGTACCTCTGGTCGGTCGAGTGGGACCGCACCGGGCAGCCCCCGCACCTGCAGCGGATCCTGCCCAACCCCTCGGTGCACCTGTCGTTCGAGCCCGATCTCTCCCGGGTGACCGGGTTGTCCCGACGGCGCGCGGTGTTCGAGTACCGGCTCACCGGTGCCGGCCGGGTCGTCGGGGTCCGGTTCCGGCCGGGCGGGGCGCGACCGTGGCTGACCGGGCCGGTGTCGGTGTTCACCGACCGGGAGGCGCCAGTGGCCGAGCTGGTCGACTTGGACGACGTCGCGCTGCGGGAGGCGGTGCAGTGCGCCCCCGATGCGGCCGCTGCGGCCGCGCTGGTGGACGCCGCCCTGGTGCCGCTGCGCCCCGCGCCCGACCCGACCGTGGACCGGGTGGCCGACCTGGTGGGCGCCGTGCAGCACGACAGCTCGATCCGGCGGGCCGTCGACCTCGCCGAGCTGGCCGGCATGGGCGTGCGCAGCCTGCAGCGACTGTGCGCGGAGTGGGTGGGCGTGGGCCCGACCTGGCTGGTGCGCTGCGCCCGGCTGCACGAGGCCGCGGGCCGGGCCGCCGGTGGACGGGTGGACTGGGCGGCGCTCGCCGCGGAACTGGGGTACGCCGACCAGCCGCACCTGGTGCGCGACTTCGCCCGGGTGATCGGGGAACCGCCGGCCCGGTACGCCCGTGCCGCGGCTCGGGGCTGAGCTCAGCCGGGCGGTGCGGCCTCGTCCGCCGCGGCCAGCAGCCAGCCGGGGCCGGTGACCCGGGC
>JAOPVN010000263.1 GCA_025966175.1 Modestobacter sp.
CCAACGACCCGGAGAGCATCCAGCGGCTGCTGGGCAGCGGCGTCCTGGAGCCGGAGGAGACCCCCGAGCAGCAGATGGCGCTGCGCCGGCTGGAGACCCTGCTCGCGCTCGTCGAGGTCGTCCGACGTCGGCAGCAGGTCCGGGTGCGACCACAAGCGGTCGCGCTCTGCGGTCCCGTGCTGCTGCGCCATGGCGCCCCACACGGTGCTGGCGTCCCGCAGCCGCCGGGGGCGCAGCTCCAGGCCCACGAGCGTGGCGAACGTCTGCTCGGCCGGCCCACCGGAGGCCCGGCGGCGGCGCATCGTCTCGGCCAGCGCCGAGTGACCCGGCAGCCTGTCGGCGGCCGCCGCGGAGACGACGCTGTCCACCCAGCCCTCGACGAGCGCGAGCAGGGTCTCCAGCCGGCGCAGCGCCATCTGCTGCTCGGGGGTCTCCTCCGGCTCCAGGACGCCGCTGCCCAGCAGCCGCTGGATGCTCTCCGGGTCGTTGGGGTCCAGCCCGCCCTCCATGCTGCTCATCGCCTCGTCGAGGCCGCGCTGGATCGCCTCACGATCGACGTGGATGCCCCGGGCGTAGGCGTGGACGGCGTCGGTCAGCTGCTGACGCAGCCACGGCACGTGCGCGAACAGCCGCTGGTGGGCGGCCTCGCGCAGGGCGAGGAACAGCCGCACCTCGTCCTCGGGCCGGTCCAGGCCCTCCCCGAAGGCGGCGACGTTCTGCGGCACCAGCACGCCGGCGCCCTTGGGCCCCAGCGGCAGTCCGACGTCGGTGCTGGTGGTGACCTCGTCGGCCAGCCGGGCGAGGGCCTGACCGACCTGGGCACCGAACATGACGCCGCCCATCTGGCCCATGATCCCGGCGAGCGGACCGGCGATCGACGCGGCCTCCTGCGGCAACGCGCTGGTCATCGCGGCCACGACGCGCTCGGCCAGCGGGTCGATGAGCGCCCCCCAGGCCGGCAGCGTCTGCTCCACCCAGTCGACCCGCGACCAGGCCAGGCCGCGGTCGATGCCGGAGGGCAGTTCGGTCACCGGGTCCAGCCACAGGTCGGCCAGGCGCAGCGCCTCGGCGACGGCGGCCCGCTCGGCGGCCGAGGTCGGCTGGTGACCGGGGGCCAGCTGGCTGATCGCACCCTGCCGGGCGAGGTCCCAGTTGACCGGACCGCCCGACCAGTTCATCAGCTTCTGCAGCTCGGCGAACAGCGGCATCTTGCCCAGCAGCTCGGCCGGATCGGCACCGCCGGGCCCGACGCCCGACCCGAACAGCGCGCCCAGGCCGAACGGGTCGTTCGGGTTGCCACCCGAGCCGCCCTGGCCGCCGCCGGACTCGCCCCGCTTCTCGGGGTCGCGGTCGGGGATCCCGAAGCCGAAGGGGAGATCGCTCATGCGACCACCGTAGACGCGCCGGACCCGCCTGACCGCCCGCTGAGCGGCCGGTCCGTGCGACGCGCGTCCGCCCTCGGCGAACCTGCGTCCGGGGCGGTCTCCCAGATCGGTCACCTACGCTCGCCGTTCGACGGGTGCGCCCGTCGCGGCTACCCGCCGCTGACCCCGTGCCGCCGATCCCCGGGCGGCCAGTCGCGGGCGGCCGGCCGCGCGAGGAGGAGACGTGAGCCGTCGGACCACCGTCCTGGTCACCGGGACGGTGTTGCTGCTGCTCTTCGGGGTGCTCGGCGCGCTGCTGCCCGTGCCCTACGTCGCCCAGGTCCCCGGGCCCACGTACAACACGCTGGGGGACATCGACGGCACGCCGATCATCTCGGTGGTCGGACGCGAGCCCAACCACACCTCGGGCAACCTGAACCTGACCACGGTCGGCATCCCGCAGCGGCCGCTCACCCTGGTCGGCGCGGTGCAGGGCTGGTTCGACAGTGAGGTCAGCGTCGTCCCGCGCGAGCAGGTGTACCCCTCCGACCAGTCGGTGCGGGAGACCCAGCAGCAGAACCGGCAGGCCTTCCTCACCTCCGAGCAGGCGGCCCGGGGCGCGGCCCTCGCCGAGCTGGGCTATCCCGACAAGGTGGTCGTGCAGGACCTCTCTGCCGACTCACCGTCGAAGGGCCAGCTGGCGGCGGGCGACGCGATCGAGGCGGTGAACGGCGTGCCGACGCCGGACCAGGACGCGCTCACCGCCGCGCTGGCGGCGATCCCCCCGGGCACCACCATCCCGGTGGCCTACACCCGGCTGGGCGTCCCGGGCGTCGCCACGGTCACCACCGGAGCCGCCGCGGAGGGCGGCGGTTCGGCGCTGGGCGTGCTGGTCCTGGTGACCCCCTACGCGCCCTTCGACGTCGACATCCAGGTGGACGACGTGGGCGGCCCGTCGGCGGGGCTGATGCTGTCGCTCGGGATCATCGACATGGTGGGGGACACCGATCTCACCGAAGGCGCCGTGGTCGCCGGGACCGGCACCATCGCCGCCGACGGCGCGGTCGGCCCGATCGGCGGCATTCCCCTGAAGATGGTCTCGGCCCGCGACATCGGTGCCGAGCTGTTCCTGGTCCCGGCGGACAACTGCGCCGAGGCGCAGGCGAACGCCCAGCCGGGCCTGCCGATGGCGAAGGTGGCGACGCTGGACGACGCTCTCACCGCGCTGGCCGACCTGCGGGCGGGGAAGACCCCGGCGTCCTGCTGACCCGCCCGTCAGAGAGCCGTGGTCTGCTTGTGGCGCGGCCGGGAACCCCCCGCCGCCGGGAACAGTTGAGGGATCGGACCGTGGTCCGGCCCCTCCGTCTCCGGGGGCGTCCGGTACCCCGCGTCCGTGTTCCCGTGGCCGGGCCGCCGTGCTCGCCACCTCGTAGGTAGTAGGAAAGACAGGAGACCGACCGTGGCCATGCGGCCCCCCGTGCCGGTGCCGACGCTGTCCCGGCGCGCCAAGTTGGTCATCGGCGTCGTCGCCGTGCTGCTGGTGCTGTTCACCGTCATCGGCACGCTGACCAACGTCTACGTCGACTACCTCTGGTTCGACGAGACCAACTACACCGAGGTCTTCTGGACCGAGGTGCAGACCCGGGCCCTGCTGTTCGCCGTGGCCGGGGTGGCCACCGGTGGGCTGGTGGCGCTCGCGATCCAGCTCGCCTACCGGTTCCGCCCCACCTTCCGGCCGATGTCGCTGGAGCAGCAGAACCTGGAGCGCTACCGCCAGTCGGTCGAGCCGCGGCGCAAGCTGGTGCTCACCGCCGTCGGGGTGGTGCTGGGCCTGTTCGCGGGGTTCACCGCGCAGGGCAGCTGGCAGACCTGGCTGACCTTCCGCAACTCGACCGACTTCGGGCAGACCGACCCGCAGTTCGGCAAGGACATCTCCTTCTTCGTCTTCGACTACCCCTTCTACCGGCTGGTGCTGGGCTTCGGGTTCGCGATCGTCCTGTTGGCGCTGATCGGGTCCCTGCTCACCCACTACGTCTTCGGCGGGCTGCGGCTGCAGACCCCGGGGCAGAAGCTCACCGGGGCGGCACGGGTCCAGCTGTCGGTCCTGCTCGGGATCTTCCTGCTGCTGAAGTCGGTCGCGTACTGGCTGGACCGGTACGGCACCGTCTACTCCGGCCGGGGCAACGTCTACACCGGCGCGTCCTACACCGACGTGCACGCGCTCTTGCCGGCGAAGAACATCCTGGTCTTCGTAGCGGCCATCTGCGCCGTGGCGTTCTTCGCCAACATCTTCTTCCGCAACACCGTGCTGCCGGCCGCCGCGCTGGTGCTGCTGCTGTTCTCCAGCCTGGTCATCGGGGTCGCCTTCCCGGCGATCATGCAGCAGTTCGTGGTCAAGCCGTCGGCCGACCAGAGGGAGGCGGCGTACATCGAGCGGGCCCTCGGGTCGACCCGCGACGCCTACGGCCTCTCCGACGTCCAGTACGTCGACTACGGATCCAACGGCAGCGGCAGCAGCACGCCGACCTCGGCGGACCTGGCCGCGGACGCCGGCACCATCTCCAACGCCCGCCTGCTGGACCCCAACGTCCTGCAGGCGACCTTCCTGGCGCGCCAGCAGATCCGCAACGTCTACGGCTTCCCGCAGAAGCTGGACATCGACCGGTACACCATCGACGGGAAGACGCAGGACTACGTCGTCGCCGCCCGGGAGCTCGACTCCTCGGCGCTGTCGGGCAACCAGACGAACTGGATCAACCAGCACACCGTCTACACCCATGGGAACGGGTTCGTCGCCGCGCCGGCCAACCAGGTCGTGTCCGGGGAGGCCGGCGGCGAGCCGAACTTCACCACCGGCAACCTGCCGACCAGCGGCAACATCCCGGTCGAGCAGTCGCGGATCTACTACGGCGAGCTGCTCAACGTGAACGGCGCGGACGAGTACTCGGTGGTGGGTGCTCCCTCCGGTGCCTCGCCGCGCGAGTTCGACCAGCCCGAGAGCGGCTCCCAGGGCCAGGTGAACAACACCTACGACGGCAAGGGCGGGGTGTCGGTCGGCAGCTTCTTCCGGCAGCTGACGTTCGCCATCTACTACCGGGAGCGCAACTTCCTGCTCTCCGGGGCGGTCAACGACAACTCCAAGGTGCTCTACGTCCGCGATCCGCGCCAGCGGGTGGAGAAGGCCGCGCCGTACCTGCAGGTCGACGGCGACCCCTACCCGGCGGTCGTCGGCGGCCGGATCGTCTGGATCGTCGACGCCTACACGACGTCGGACGCCTATCCGTACTCGTCCCTGCAGAGCCTGGGTGAGGCGACCACCGACTCGCTGACCGGCACCGGCACCTCGGCGCTGCCCAACGACCAGGTCAACTACGTGCGGAACTCGGTCAAGGCGACCGTGGACGCCGGTGACGGCACGGTCACCCTCTACGCCTTCGACGCCACCCGCCCCGACCCGCTGCTGCGGACCTACGAGAAGGCCTTCCCGGGGACGATCCAGCCCGAGAGTGCGATCACCGATGAGTTGCGCAGCCACTTCCGCTACCCGGAGGACCTGTTCAAGCTGCAGCGGGACGTGCTCACCCAGTACCACGTGAACGACCCGCAGGACTTCTACAACGCGAACGACTTCTGGCAGGTCCCCAGCGACCCGACGGAGAACACCACCAACGCGCAGCCGCCGTACTACGTGCTGTCCCAGCGGGTGGGGGAGGGCAACTCCACCTTCCAGCTGACCAGTGCACTGAACGCGCTGAACCGGGAGAACCTGTCGGCGTACATGTCGGTGTCCAGTGACGCGGCGACCTACGGCCAGATCCAGGTGCTGCAGTTGCCGGGCAACACCCAGTTCCGCGGGCCGAAGCAGGTCTTCCAGTCGTTCAACACCAACAGCAAGGTGAGACCGGACCTGACGCTGTTCGACAGCTCGAGCTCCCGGCCGGTGTTCGGCAACCTGCTCACGCTGCCGATCGGCACCAGCGGGCTGCTCTACGTCGAACCGCTGTACGTGGCCGGCACCGGGGAGAACGCGTTCCCGCTGCTGCAGAAGGTGCTGGTCAACTACGGCGACCGGGTCGGGTACGCCAACACCTTCGCCGAGGCCCTGGACCAGGTCTTCGGGCCGGGCGCGGGCGACGCGGCCGCAGACAGTGGCACCGGGGGGACGACGACCCCCGCGCCGACGTCGCCCACGACGGCGCCGTCGACCGGCACGGCCGCACCGACCACCACGCCACCGACGGACTCCGTCGGGGGCTCGGCCGGCAGTGCGGCGCTGGATGCGGCAGTGGCCCAGATCCGGGACGCGCTGACCGCGCTGGCCACCGCCCAGCGCAACGGCGACTTCACCGGGATCGGCCAGGCTCAGGCGGCCCTGCAGCGGGCCGTGGAGGCCTTCCAGGCGGCGTCTGGGCAGAGCGCCCCGGCGAGGCCGACCGGCTAGCCGGCAGGGTGGTCACCGGCGCCTGACCGGTGCCGGTGACCACCCTCACGGCGAGGTCGCCTCCCGTTGGGGTATGGTGGTCTTACCGACGCGGGGTGGAGCAGCTCGGTAGCTCGCTGGGCTCATAACCCAGAGGTCGCAGGTTCAAATCCTGCCCCCGCTACACGATGCGGCGGCCCTCACAGTCACTGTGAGGGCCGCTTTCGTTTGTGCAACCGTCCCACCGGCATGCGGGCCGCGATCGCGGCGCAGTTCCCGCGTTGGCCGACAGGCGCTAGCATTGGTTCAGCACCGACCCCAGGCGAACCCTCGTCTGGCGAGGACTGTCGCTGTGCGGTTGGTTCCCCGGGCATCGACTGGTGACCGCAGGTTCCCACCGTGGGCGGGCTGTCCGGCCCCGATGCGTCGATCTCTCGCAGATCCCTGGGGCCGAGTCGCGTCTCGGAGTAGCCGCTCAGGCCTTCTCCTCGCGACGTCCATCGCCCCGACCGCGGGACTGTGGGCAGCATTCCGCCGCGGCAACCGTGCCGGGCATTCCAGAGGAGGAGTCTGTGGCTCGACGAGGCCAGAGCCAGACGGGCACTCGCCGTACCGCCCCGCGTAACCAGCGACGCGTGCGCGACGGCGGCCGCGACGACGGCATCCCGGGGCTCGCCCGCGCCGTCCGCGAGCTCGAGGCAGCCGTTCAGGGCGGCCGCGTGACGCCCGCGGTGCGCACGAGGTTCCAGGCCGTCGCACGTCTGTTGCGCGAGGAGCACGCCCGGGTCCGGGCGGACGAGACCAGCAGCCACACCCACCGGGCGGAGCAGCTCAAACGCCTCGACGGGATCGCGACGATCCTCGCCAAGACCGCCGTACGCGACCCCGCCCTCCTCGCCCTCCTCGCCGGGGACGCCGACGTCTCCGGCTCGGCCAGGTCGGTCGAGCGAGACATCCGGGGGGCCGTCGGTGTCGGGTCGGCGCCCGACGAGGTTCCGTCGACGGAGCGCACGGCTGCCTCCGCTACCACCGAGCGACGGGTCGTGCCGCAGTCGGTCGTCTCCCGACAGCTGGCCAATCCCTTCCTCGCCCCCGACTTCGCGTCCGCCCGGCAGAGCGCCCCCCGTCCGCGCCGCCTGGCCGGTTGGGAGCTGCTCGGCCCGCTCCTCAGTTCGTTCGAGCGCGCCGGCGGTGGAGCCTCGGCATGCATGGACCTGCCCGCGCCGTCCTCCCGGTACGCGCCCGGTGGCTTGGAGCTGATGCCGCACCAGGCTCAGGTGGTCGCCGCTGCGGCTTCCGGCCACCGGACCTTCCTGCTCGCCGACGAGCCGGGTTTGGGCAAGACGGCTCAGGCACTGCTCGCCGCGGAGGCGGCCAACGCCTACCCGCTGCTCGTGGTCGTACCGAACGTCGTCAAGACCAACTGGGCGCGCGAGGCCGGCCTCTGGACACCGCACCGCTCGGCCACCGTGATCCACGGCAACGGAGACACGATCGACGGCTTCGCCGACATCGTCGTCGTCAACTACGAGGTGCTCGACCGCCACGTGGGCTGGATCGGCGACTTCGGCTTCCGCGGCATGGTCGTCGACGAGGCGCACTTCATCAAGAACAAGACCTCTCAGCGCTCGCAGCACGTACTGGAGCTCTCCGAGCGCATCCGGTCCCGGATCTCGCGCCCTCTGTTGATGGCCCTCACCGGCACTCCGCTGATCAACGACATCGAGGACTTCCGGGCGATCTGGCAGTTCCTCGGCTGGATCGACGAGACCAAGCCGCTGGCCGAGCTGATGGATGCACTCGACGAGACCCGCCTGACGCCCGCCGACCCGGAGTTCTACCCCGCCGCACGCAGGTGCGTGATCGACCTGGGCATCGTCCGCCGGCGCAAGGTCGATGTGGCTGCCGACATCCCGGCCCGCCGTGTCGCCGA
>JAOPVN010000278.1 GCA_025966175.1 Modestobacter sp.
AGGTCCTGGCGGCCGCGCGGGCCGAGGCCGACGAGATGCGGGCCGCCGCGGTGCGCGAGCAGGCCCGGCTCACGGCCGAGGCGACCGACGCCCGGGAACGGCTGGACCGGGAGTCCGCGTCCCGACGGTCCGAGGCGGAGGAGAGGGCCCGGCGGCAGCGGGAGCAGGAGGCGGCGGCCGCGGCCGAGGTGGTGGCCGCGGCCCGGCGGGAGATCGAGGAGCTGCACCGGCAGCGCGACCGGGCCAGCGCCGCGCTCCGCCAGCTCACCGCGCGGATCGGGGAGGCCCTGCAGACGCTCGCCGCGGGCCTGCCGCTCGAGCTGCCACATGCCGTCGGACCGCCCAATGCCGTCGAACTGCCCAATGCCGTCGGACTGCCCGATGCCGTCGGACTGCCCAATGTCGTCGCCCCCCAGCCCCAGGAGCGGACGCCCGCGGGGTGATCAGGACGGGGACCTGGTTGCCGGAACGGCGGCCGCCGGCGTGCCCCCCTCGGCCGGTGGGTCGGTCGCCGCGTTGGAGTGGAACGGCATCGCCGCGTCGGGGCCGGGGCCGATCTGCTGGTCCCGCTGGGCGAGCAGCGCCGGGGGCAGCACCGCCGGGTGCGCCCGCCCCCACTCGGTCTCGACGTCGCTGAGCAGGGCCTCCAGGTAGGAGCGCAGCTGCACCCGGCAGGCCTGGCCGAAGGCCTTGAGGTAGGCCACCTGTTCCTGCAGCTCCGCGGTGTCCGGGCCGCCACCGGTGGCGGTGCCGCCGGCCGCGACGATCGCCGCGCGCGCCTCCTGTGCCGCCTGGATGATCGCGCCGGCCTTCTCCCGCGCCTGGGTGAGCTGCTCCTCGTACTGGGCGCGGGCCTCGCTGGTCATCTGCCGGCTGAAGTCCTCGGCCTCGGCGACGTACTGGTCGGCCGTCCGCTGCGCGGTGGCGAGGATGCCGACGGCCTGGTCGCTGGGGGAGGGCTGGGACGCCACCGCCGCCACGTGCTCCTGCATGCCGCGCAACTGGTCGCGCAGCTGGGCGTTCTCCTCGGTGAGCCGGGCCAGCTGGTCGGCCGCCAGGGCCACGAACTCGTCCACCTCCCGGTCGGTGTACCCGGGGTGCAGCATGCTCGCGGCCGTGAACTGCACGGCGCGGAGGTCGTCGGCCGTGGGTGGCCCGGCCTCGTAGGGGGTCCGGTCGTTGCTGGTCATTCGGTCACCTTCCCGTCAACGGTCGGGCTCGGTCGGCTGGCTGCGAACACCTCGGTACGGATGCGTGCCATCGGCACGCCGTGCTGGTGGAGCCGGGTGACGGTGTCCTCGACCATGGCCGGGTTCCCCGCGACGTAGGCGTCCCGGCTGGTCCAGGGACCGTGCCGGAGGACGACGTCGCCGATGTCCCCGTGCTCCAGGGACGAGACCTTCTCGTGCGAGACGGCGCAGGTCACCGTCAGCCAGGCGTGTTCCTGCTCGAGCCGGCGGAGGTCGGCCCGGTCGTAGAAGCCGTCCTCGGTGCGGGCTCCGACGAACAGGTCGACCCGGCGCGGCGGACCCTGCCGGGCCACCTGGTCGATCAGCGCCTTCATCGGGGCCAGGCCGGTGCCGCCGGCGACCAGCAGCAGGTCCCGGTCGGACTCGGTGTCCAGTGCGAGGTGACCGACGGGCGGGCCGAGGCGCAGCACGTCGCCCACCTGGGCCAGCCGGACCAGGGCGGTGCTCACCGGTCCGCCGTCCCGGGCCTTGACGTGCAGCTCCAGCAGGCCGTCGGGCCGGGGCGCGTTGGCCGGTGAGTACCAGCGCCACAGCCGCGGCCGCCGGTCGCTCTCCAGCGAGATCGACTGGCCGGGCAGGTGGTCCAGCGGTGCGTTCGGTCGCACCTGCAGGACGGCGACGTCGATGGTGCGCCGGTCGTGGGCGACCACCTCCGCCTCCCACCACGGCGGTTGGTCCGACGCATCCTCGGCCCCGCCGATCATCACCTCGGCGATGACGCCGTAGGCCTCGGTCCAGCTCGCGGCGAGCTCGTCGCTCCACTCGTCGTCGAAGTGCTCCAGGGTGGCCAGCAGGCTCGCGCCCACGGCCGGGTAGTGCGCAGCCAGGGTGCCGAACTTGCGGTGGTCCTGGCCGAGCTGCTGGAGGATCGGGACCAGTGCGTCGAGGTCGTCGACCCGGGCCAGGACGTCGCCCAGCGCAGCGAAGAGCCGGTCGCGCTGGTGCGCCATCGACACCGGGAACATCTCCCGCGTCTCGGGGTGGGTCAGGAACAGGTGGGAGTAGAACCACAGCGGTGCCTGGTCGCCGTGTGCGGCGGCCTTGCCGAAGCTGGCCCGCATGGCGGGGATGTCCACGCGCTCGCCTCCTCGTTCGGCCGCCGGGTCAGCCGACCCGTTCCGGGGCGGTGACGATGTCGTCCCGGTGGGCGGTCAGGGCGCCCCCCACCTCCGCGATGTCCTCGGCGGACACCCCCAGGTCGGTGAGGGTCGCGACCAGGTGCCCGACGACCCGGTCGAAGGCGCCCGGCGTGATGCCCAGCCCGGCGTGGCCCTCGGCCAGGGTGCGGCCGGAGTACTCCACGGGTCCGCCGGTGACCTGGACCAGCAGCGCCGTCTGGTGGCGCCGTAGCCGGGGCAGGTCGATCCCCTCGAAGTACGGCGCGAGCTCGGGGTCGGAGACCACCCGGACGTAGAAGTCGTCGACCGCGCTGCGGATCCCGACCTCCTGGCCGAGCCGTTCGTACAGCGACATCAGTACCTCCGTTCCACCCCCGTGGACGGACACGTCGTGAACTCCCCGGCGTCAGCTCCCGTCGGGGTCCACGGGGTCGGCCGGTGCCGACCGGCGCCCGCGGCTGAGCTGCTGTGCGCCTCCGACGCTAACGGCAGCCCGCAGTCCTGTCATCACCGCGAGTAGCCGAGAGGACACGCACACAGCATCAGTCTTGTCCTGCTCGGCGTCGCCTGCCACTTCGGGACGACGCCGTCCGGCCCAGGCCGGGCCGGCCGACGGCGGGCCCCCCGTGGCGCCGCTCAGCCGCGACCGGCGGAGCCGTCGATCACGGTGCCGGCGGCGAGGAGGGCGTCGACGTCGTCGATGCCCCAGTCGGCCAGTGCCTCCCGGGAGTGCTGACCGGCGCGGGACGGCGGGAGGCCGAGCGTGGCCGGCGTGCGGGAGAACCGGGGTGCCGGTGCCGGCTGGACGACGCCGTCCCGCTCCACGTAGGTCTGCCGGGACTGCAGGTGGGGGTGCTCGCGGGCCTCGGCGAAGGACAGCACCGGCGCGACGCAGGCATCACTGCCGTCGAACACCTCGACCCAGTCGGCCAGCGTGCGCTGCCGGATGGTGTCGGCCAGCAGTCCGCGCAGCTGCTCCGGGTCGGCGCCTGCGCGGGCCGGCGCCACGGCGGCGATCCCCAGCCGGGCCAGCAGCTCGTCGTAGAACTGCGGCTCCAGCGCGCCCACCGCGAGGTGTCGGGAGTCGGCGGTCTCGTAGACGTCGTACCAGGGGGCGCCGGAGTCCAGCAGGTTGACGCCCCGGCTGTCCTGCCAGACGCCGCCGGCGAGCATGCCGACGACCATCGAGGCCAGGTGCGCGGTGCCGTCGACGATGGCGGCGTCCACCACCTGGCCCCGGCCGCTGACCCGCGCCTCCAGCAGGGCCGCCAGCACGCCGACGACCAGGTACATCGCCCCGCCGCCGAAGTCGCCGACCAGGTTGAGCGGGATCTGCGGCGGTCCGCCCTTGCGCCCGATGGCGTGCAGCGCTCCGGTGAGGGCGATGTAGCCGACGTCGTGGCCGGCCGTGGGGGCGAGCGGGCCGTCCTGGCCCCAGCCGGTCATCCGGCCGTACACCAGGCGCGGGTTGCGGGCCAGGCAGTCCTCGGGCCCGATGCCCAGCCGCTCGGTGACCCCGGGCCGGAAGCCCTCCAGGAGCACGTCCGCGCGCTCCGTGAGACGACGGACGAGCTCCGCGCCGGCCGGGTCCTTCAGGTCGACGGCCACCGAGCGCCGGCCGCGGGTGAGCAGGTCGTGCTCCGGTTCGGGGGTCAGCGACCGGGCGCCGGGGCGGTCGACCCGCAGCACGTCGGCGCCGAGGTCGGCCAGCAGCATCGCGGCGAAGGGGCAGGGGCCCAGGCCGGCGAGTTCGACGACGCGCAGCCCGGCCAGCGGTCCAGAGGTCATGACCCGCACCCGACCGCACGCGCGTCGGCGTCGTCAAGTGGATCGCGGCCGGGTCGGCCGGAGCTGTGCGTCGTCCCCGGGGCTTGCCGCGGGTGCAGGGTTCGCGTAGGACGAGGAGGTGATTTCCGACCACCCTTTCCCCGCCCTGCGTCCGTGCGCCGCCGCGCCGACCGGGCCGCGCCGGTGACCCCCGCTCCCGACCGGTCCATCGACGCCGCCCGGATCGAGGCGGCCGTCCGGGAGATCCTGACCGCGATCGGTGAGGATCCCGACCGGCCCGGCCTGGTCGACACCCCGGCGCGGGTGGCGCGCGCCTACGCCGAGACCTTCGCCGGCCTGGCCCAGGACCCCTACGACATCCTGGCGACGACGTTCGACGAGGACCACGACGAGCTGGTGCTGGTCAAGGACATCCCGATGTACTCCA
>JAOPVN010000346.1 GCA_025966175.1 Modestobacter sp.
CGGAGGTGGAGGCGCTCGTGAGCGGGGTGGACGCCCGTGCCCAGCGATGAACGGTGTCGGCGACCCGGGTCGAGCGTCCGTAGCCGTCCACGGCGGTGTCGACGAGGTCGCCGAGCGCGCGCGGGACGTCGTCCGGGCCAGCGGGACCAGGAGTGGATGCCGGCCGGGACGCCGTCGGCGCGGGGATCCAGCGGGCCGCCCAGTAGCCCAGGGCCTGCGCCAGCTCGCCCAACCGGGGCGCCGTCTCCTCCTCGCGCAGCGCGCGCACGGCATGCCCGGTGCGGATCAGGCCGTGGGTGGCCGAGGCCAGCGCCCCCGGCACCAGCCGCGGCCACCACGTCCTCAGCACCTGCTCCCACGGCCGCTCGGCCAGCTCCCGGTCGAAGAACACCGGCCAGTCCCCCAGCCGGCCCGGGTCGCCCAGCGCCGACCGCCAGTCGGCGACCGAGATCGGCCAGCGCGGCCGGGGCGCCTCCTCCAGTCGCCGGGCGTACCCGTCCAACCAGACGTGCACGTCGGCGCCGGCCCCCAGCCGTAGCAGTGCGTCGGCCGCCATCGGCCCGTGGTTGGACAGCCACCCCTCGAACTCGGGGCCGGTCGCCCGCATGCGCTCGTACACCTCGTCCAGCTCACCGCTCATGCGGGCAGCTCACCAGCTCAAGGGGGCTTGAGGTCAAGGTCCACCGGCCAGCAGACTCGCGGCATGCCACAGCTGCTCGGGATCGGTGAGGTCGCTGCGCGCTCCGGCGTCTCGGTGCCGGCGGTCCGCTACTACGAGACCCGGGGGCTGCTCACCAGCGCCCGGGACGGCGGCAACCGGCGCCGCTATCCCCGCTCGGTGCTGCGCCGGCTGGCGTTCGTGTCCGCCGCGCAGCGGGTCGGGCTGTCGCTGGAGGAGATCGCCGCGTCGCTGGCGGAGCTGCCCGAGGGCCGCACCCCGACGCGGAGCGACTGGACCCGGCTCTCCCGCAGCTGGCGAGCCCGGGTCGATGCGCGGATCGCCGAGCTGGAGCGGCTGCGCGAGGACCTGGACGGGTGCATCGGCTGCGGCTGCCTGTCCCTGCGCCGGTGCGCGCTCTACAACGCCGGTGATGCCGCGCGGGCCGAGGGGTCCGGGTCACGCTGGGTGCGAGAGGCCCGCGGGAGCTGAGCTCAGCTGGCGTCCGGGGTGCTGCCGGGCACCCGGCCCAGCGCCACCAACCAGCGGCGCAGCAGCCCGGCCAGCTGGGCGCGCTCGTCCTCGGACAGCGCGGCGAGCATGCCGCGCTCGGTCTCCAGGTGGTCGGGCAGCGCGGTCTCCACCGCCGCCCGGCCCTCGTCGGTCAGCGTGACGACGACGGCCCGCCCGTCGGCGTGGCTGCGGCCCCGGGTGATCAGGCGCTTCTCCTCCAGCCGGTCCAGCCGCTGGGTGATCGCACCGGAGGTGACCAGCGCGGTGCGCATCAGCGCGGTCGGGGTCAGCTGGTAGGGCTCACCCGCCCGGCGCAGGGCGGCGAGGACGTCGAAGGACGCCGCGTCCAGGCCGTGCCGGGCGAACGTGGCCCGCTGGGCGAGGAACACCTCCCGCTGCAGCTGGCTGATCCGGCCGATGACCCCCATCGGCGAGCAGTCCAGGTCCGGCCGTTCCCTTGCCCACTGCTCGAGGATCACGTCCATGGCGTCGCCGCCGGCCGGCTCGCTCATGCCAGCGGCTCGAGGTCGGCGAGGTCCAGGTCGGCGAGGTGCTCGGCGAAGGTGCGCGGCGGCCGGCCGAGCAGGTCGGTGAGCACCCGCGGGCTGCCGACGAAGCCGTGCGCCCGGTAGTGGTCGAACATCGTCCGCCGGCAGCGGGCGGCGTAGGAGGTCGGCATCTCCCCGCCCGGGATGACGTCGTCGGCGACGACCTCCTCCCCCAGGCGTGCCCCGATCAGCTCGGCCAGCCGGGGAGCGGTCAGCGCCTCGGGCCCGGCCGCCTCGAACGTCCCGCTGTCCAGCCCGTCCTCGGTCAGCAGCACCGCCGCAGCCGCGGCGACGTCCCGCAGGTCGACCAGCGACTGCGCGGTCCGCAGGCCCCAGTAGCTGCGCAGCACCCCGCTGCCCCGCACCGCCGGGAGCTGGGCGTCCATGTTGTCGGCGTAGGCGCAGGGCTGGAGCACCCGCCAGGAGGGCAGCCCGCTGGCGTCCAGGGCCTCCTCGGCCTGGTCCTTCGCCGCGTGGTGCGGCATCACCCGCAGCTGCGGGCGGAGCACCGAGTGGTAGACCAGCCGCGGCAGCCGGGCCCGGCGCGCCTCGGCGAACAGCGCCGGCGCCCCCTCGGCCTCGTCGGGGTCGAAGTTGGGCCAGATCAGGTACATCGCATCGGCGCCGGCGAGCACCTTCGACCAGGCCATCGGTTGGGTCAGCTCGGCGACGACGACCTGGGCACCCAGCGCGGTCAGCTCCGGGCGGGGCCCCCGCCGGTTCACCACTGCACGCACCGACTCGCCCCGGGCGCGCAGCTCGCGCACCACCGCCGTCCCGGTGGGCCCGCCGGCCGCGGTCACCACGATCACACCGACACCTTAGGGCTGAGGTACCGGTCGGTGCCGCTACCGTGCCCGGATGGGTGAGATGAAGGACCGGATGCTGGCCGGACAGGAGTACCGGGCCGACGACCCCGACCTGGTCACCGACAGCCGCCGCGCTGCCGCGCTCACCGCCCGGTTCAACGCCGAGCTGGACCCCGAGCGGCGCAGCGAACTGATGACGGAGCTGCTGGGCTCCGTCGGCGCGAACTCGACCATCCGCTCGGAGTTCCGCTGCGACTACGGCTACAACGTGCACGTCGGCGCCAACGTCTTCGTCAACTGGGGGGCGGTCTTCCTCGACGTCGGCCGGATCACCGTCGGGGACTTCGTGCAGATCGGGCCCAACGTCCAGCTGCTCACCGCCACCCACCCGCTCGACGCCGGCCGGCGGCGCGAGGGCTGGGAGGGATCGGAGCCGCTCACGGTCTCCGACGACGTGTGGCTGGGCGGCGGGGTGATCGTGCTGCCCGGGGTGACGATCGGCGCCCGCACCGTCGTCGGTGCCGGCGCGGTGGTGACCACGGATCTGCCGGCGGACGTGGTCGCCGTGGGCAACCCGGCCCGGGTGGTCCGCCAGCTGGGCTGAGCGCGCCCGGTTCAGCGCAGGGGTGAGCTCAGCCGCACGGTGAGGCCGTCGGGGCCGGTCAGCAGGTCGACGTGGTCCCACAGCTTGCGGGCCAGCCACAGCCCCATGCCGCCGCGGGAGAGGTCGTCGCCGTGCGCCGGCTGGAACCCGGCCAGTTCGTCCCGGTAGGTGGTGCCGCGGTCGGTGACCGTGCAGACGATCCAGTCGGCCGACGCCCACACCCGGGCCGAGACCGGCGGGGTCCCGTGGCGGAAGGCGTTCGCGGCGATCTCGCTGATCGCCAGGTGCAGGTCCTCCCGCTGGTCCCGGTGGGGCACGTGCACGGCGAGCACCGCGGCCAGCTGGTGCCGCAGGTCGGCGAGGGTGGGCGCACCGGAGACGGCGTACACCGGCTCGCCCTGCTCCATCGGCTCGCGCGGCAGCGGCAGGTCGCGCACGTACTCGCCGGGGCGCCGGAACGCCGGGTTCGGGGTGGGCACGCCGTCGGCGAGCAACCGCGGGTGCGTCGACCGGGCACTGGTGACGGCCTGTTCCGGGAGCTGCCGCTCGTCGTAGACGCACAGCGCCGCCACCGGCGCACCGGCCAGCAGCCGGTTGAGCACCGACTCGAAGCGCTGGGTCTCCCGCCAGTCGCGCGGGCCGGCACCGAACGCCGGGGCGCCGAGGATCCGCAGCCGGCCGGAGCGGGAGTCCGCGGCCCGGTCGAGGAGCCGGCGGATGCTCCCGACGGCGTCGGGGGGACGGACGCCGCGCAGCGACGCCCGCGGGTCAGCGACCAGGGGTGCCGCCGCGGAACCGAGCTCGTCGCGCAGCAGGTCGGCGGTCTCCTCGCCGCAGGAGAGCACCGTCAGGTCCCCGGCCGCCAGGCCCCGGGCCAACCACGGCAGCGCCACGGCGAACAGCTCGTCGTGCGAGCGGACGACGACGGCGGCGTGGCCGTGGTCGCACTCGACGTCCTCCGCCGCGGTGCCCGACACGTCGACGTCCTCCCGGGCGCGCTGCACGGAGGGCGCGGGAGGACCTCCGACCACGGGCACGGCACCTCTCGGAGAGAGTGGACTCAGGAAACTCGTCGCATTCTCAAGCACCGACCCCCGCTCGCGGCAACCGGCCCCCCACCACCGGGCTCCTACGATCGGGTGATGCGCGGCTGACCTGCCTGCTTGCCGAGCCCGGACCGAGCGAGGTCCGCCCGTGCGCGAGCCGCACGGAGCTCGTCAGTGCGGGCGCCGTCCGGCCAGGCCGTCGAGCGCCGCGCGGTCGAGCCCGGTGGCCGACTCCACCTCGGCGACGTCCAGCGCACCGCAGTCCAGACCGCGCAGCACGACCGTCGCCAGCGCCCGCGCGGTGGCGGGCTCGTCCAGCACCCCGCCCTCGACCCGACTCACGTAGGCGGTCAGCCGGGCGGCCGCCGCCGGCAGCGCCGCCCGGAAGAAGGCGTAGGTGGCGACGTAGCGGGTGACCAGCTGGGCGGGATGGAGGTCCCAGCCCTGGTAGAAGCCACGCTCCAGTGCCCGGCGGACCAGCCCCGCATGCAGCCGCCAGGCCGCGTGCACCTCCGCCGTCGTCCCCACCGGCAGCACGTTGGTGGAGCCGTCGACCGCCCGGGCTCCGGTGCCGGCCACGGCGACCTGCATCGCCTCCTTGGCGGCATCGGCGGCGGGGTGGTCGGAGCTCTGGTGGGCGGCGGCGATGCCGAGGGAGGCGCTGTAGTCGTAGGTGCCGTAGTGCAGGCCGGTCACCCGCCCGGCGCCGGCGTGCAGCATGCGTGCCAGGGTCGCCGTCCCGTCGGCCCCGAGCACCGCCTGCGGCGTCTCCACCTGCAGTTCCAGGTCCAGCGCCAGGCCGCTGGTCTCCTGCAGGGCGTCGAGGACCGGGAGGAAGGCGGCGACCTGCTCGACGGCGGTCACCTTGGGCAGGGTGACGATCGCCCGCTCCCGGCCGGCCCCGGCCAGCCCGGACAGGAACAGGTCGAGGCTGCGCACGCCGCGGCGGCGGGTGGGCTCCTCCAGCGACTTGGCGCGGACGCCCAGGAACGGCGGCAGCGACGACGCGGCCGCGAGCACGGCAGCCGCAGCGATGACGTCGTCGTCCTCGGCGTCCGGCGACCCCCGGTACCCGTCCTCGGCGTCGACCCGCAGGTCCTCGATCGGCTCGGCGGCCAGCTTGGCCCGCACCCGGGGCAGCACCCGCTCGACCAGGGCGGGGTCCAGCCCGAGGTCGGGCAGCCCGTGCTCGTCCAACGCCGCGAGTGCGGTCTGGCCCCACGTCGTGACCAGCCCGGGGACGACGGCGTCTGCCGGGACGTAGCAGGTGTGCACCGGCTGCCGGGACGACGACTCCCCGGGGTAGGCGGCCAGCCGTGCGGCGTCCACCGGTGCCAGCTGCCGGTCGAGCTCGTCGAGCAGGTCCTCGGGGATCATGGACTGGCATCCTGTCAGCCGTGCCCGACGACCCGCTGGACCGCTTCAACGCCGAGCCGGTGGACCGGGCGCACGAGGCGCTGCGGTCGTGCAACGCGGCGCCGTCCTTCGCCACCACCGTCGCCGCGGGCCGCCCGTACCCCTCCGCCGACGCGCTGGTCGCCCGGGTGGAGGCGGTGAGCCGGGCGCTGCCCTGGGACGAGGTGGCCGCGGCGCTCGCCGCACACCCCCGGATCGGTGACCGCATGCAGGGCACCTCGGCCGAGGCGACCGCGTCCCGCAGTGAGCAGAGCGGGATGACCACCGCCTCGGACTCGGTGCGCGCCGCGATGGTCGAGGGCAACCGCGCCTACGAGGACCGCTTCGACCAGGTGTTCCTGATCCGCGCCGCCGGGCGGTCGGCGGAGGAGATGTTGGCCGAGCTGGACCGGCGGCTGACGAACACCGCGGAGGCCGAGCGGGCCGAGGTCACCGAGCAGCTGGCGCAGATCACCGGACTCCGGGTGCGAGGGTTGCTGGCATGAGCGTCTCCACCCACGTCCTCGACGCCGTGCTCGGCCGCCCCGCGGCCGGCATGACGGTGCAGCTGCTGGACGAGCACGGCCTGGTGACCGAGGGGACGACGGACGCCGACGGACGCTGCCGGCTCACCGCGGAGCCGACCGCCGCGGGCCCGCACCGGCTGGTCTTCGGCACCGGGGAGTGGTCCGCCGGGCAGGGGCGGGAGACGTTCTGGCCGGAGGTGGTGCTCACCTTCGCCGTCCACGAGCCCGCCGAGCACCACCACGTGCCGCTGCTGCTCTCACCGTTCGCCTACTCGACGTACCGGGGCTCGTGACGCTGCTGTTCCACGTGCAACATCCCGGCAATCTCGATCAGTGAAGGTGCGCGCATGGCGATCGTCCTCGGGCCCAACCAGTACGGGAAGGCGGAGGTCCGCGTCGTCGCGGTCGACCGCTCGACCCCCCGCCACTCGCTGGTGGACCTCGACGTCAGCTCCAGCCTGCGCGGGGACTTCGCCGCGGCGCACACCGCCGGCGACAACGGCCACGTGCTGACCACGGACGCGCAGAAGAACACCGTCTTCGCGTTCGCCCGCGACGGGATCGGCTCCCCGGAGGAGTTCGGCATCCGGCTGGCCCAGCACTTCGCCGGCTCCTACGAGTGGATCACCGGCGCCCGGGTGGCGATCGAGTCCCACGGCTGGGACCGGATCACGGTCGGGGGCGCGCCGCACGACCATGCCTTCCGGCGGGCCGGCGGTGAGGTGCGGACGGCGGTGGTGACCGCAGACGGTGCGGACGTGCACGTGCTGGCCGGGCTCACCGACCTCGTCGTCCTGAAGTCCACCGGCTCGGAGTTCTGGGGCTTCCCGCGCGACCGGTACACGACGCTGCCCGAGACGAACGACCGGATCCTGGCGACCGCGGTGACCGCCCGCTGGCGGTACACGGGGCTCGACCTGGACTGGAACGCCACCTACGACGCGGTCCGGACGACGCTGCTGGAGACCTTCGCCGCCACCCACTCGCTCGCCCTGCAGCAGACGCTGTACGCGATGGGCGAGGCGGTGCTCGAGCAGCACCCTGCGGTCGCCGAGGTGCGGTTCTCGATGCCGAACAAGCACCACTTCCTGCAGGACCTGTCGGCGTTCGGACTGGAGAACTCCCTGGACGGGCCCGGGGCGGTGGTCTACCACGCCGATGACCGGCCGTACGGGCTGATCGAGGGCACGGTGCTGCGCGACGACGTCCCCGCTGCGCCGGCCGCCTGGCTCGGCACGCCCGGCTTCTGCTGAGACGATCGTCCGGTGAACTCCTCTGCCGACGCCGAGCGCGAGACGCTGACCTACGAGGACTTCGGCCGAGCGGCCCGAGAGCTGGCCCAGCAGGTCGCCGACAGCGGGTTCGAGCCGGACATCATCCTGTCCATCGCCCGAGGTGGACTCTTCCTCGGCGGGGCGCTGGGCTACGCGCTGGACGTGAAGAACCTCTTCGTGATGAACGTCGAGTTCTACACCGGCATCGACGAGCGGCTGGAGCTGCCGGTGGTGCTGCCGCCGACGCTGGACGTCGTCGACCTGACCGGCACCAAGGTGCTCGTGGCCGACGACGTCGCCGACACCGGCAAGACGCTGGAGCTGGTCAAGGACTTCTGCGCCGGCCACGTCACCGAGGTGCGGACGGCGGTGGTCTACGAGAAGCCGCGGTCGGTGGTGTGCTGCGACTACGCCTGGAAGAAGACCGACGCCTGGATCGACTTCCCGTGGTCCACCCTGCCGCCGGTGGTGTCCCGGGGCGGTTCCGGGCACTGAACAAGGACCCCGTCCTCCTCACCCCCTCGCAAGCTCGGGGCGAGCCTCTGGACGGGGCCACAGCGGGGCCGGTCACGGGCGCGTGCTGGCGGTGACCGTGAACGTGGGGTCGCGCGTCACCTGACGGGTCGGGCCGACGATCCGGCGCAGCGCGTCCCGGTGCGGCAGGTGGCTGTTGTAGACGCACCACAGCTCACCGCCCGGGCGCAGCACCCGCGCGGCGCCGGTGAACAGCCGGTGGGCGAGCGTCTCGGACACCGCGACACCCAGGTGGAAGGGCGGGTTGCAGACGACGAGGTCGACGCTCGCGTCGGGCAGGCTCGCGGCGGCGTCGTCCCGGACGACCTGGACCCGACCGCCGAGGTCGTTGGCCTGGGCGGTGGCCCGTGCGGACGCCACCGCCGCGGCCGACTGGTCGCTGGCGAGCGCGGTGAGCCGGGGTCGCGCCGCCGCCAGGGCGACCGCCAGCACGCCGGTGCCGCAGCCCAGGTCGAGCGCCGTCGTCGCGTCCGGGACGGCGCCGGGCAGGGCCTCGAGCAGCGCCCGGGTGCCCCGGTCGACCTTCGCCCCGGCGAAGACGCCGCCGTGCGCGCAGAGGGTGAGGCCCAGGTCGGCGTGCTCGCGGCAGACGGGGAAGGACGACTGGACGGGGCGCGGCCCGCGGGCGACGAGCACCCGGGACTTCTGCCGGGCCAGCGTGGCCGACACGGCGGTGAAGCCCTCGCCGAGGACGTCGTTCATGCCGAGGGTCATGTGCTTGACCCGCCCGCCGACGTAGAGGGTCACCTCCGGGTCGGCGTCGGCCGCCACCACCTGGACGAGCTCCCGCAGCGCCTCCAGGCTCTTGGGTGCCTTGGCCAGCACGACCCGGGCGCCGCGCACCAGTTCCGGGCCCAGCGGCAACGACTCGTAGGCCCCGACCAGGCCGGTGCGCGCGGCGTTCCTCCCCAGCGCCAGCTCGCCGACGAGCAGGTCCTGGTGCACCCGCACGCCGGTGGCGCCGTGCAGGGCGACGGCGCCGAGGGTCAGCGCGCCGTAGCCGTCGTCCACGACGACGACGTGCTGCGGGTGCGCGGCGATCTCGGTCGACGCCTCGTCGAGCAACAGCCGGTCGGTGGCGTCGACGGCGACCAGGTCGGGGGCGGGGATGTCGGGGTCGCGGCGGAGCTGCGCGAAGAGGTCGCTGGGATCAGGCACGCCGTCCACTCTGCCTTCCCGACCGTATCGACTTGGCGGCCGGACCACCTCGTCTCACCGGGAGCCCACCCGGGCGACCGGTCCATGCGGGACCTGGCAGCAGACCGCGAAGGCCCCGAGGAGATCGCCCGGCAGGTCGAGGCGATCCAGAACGACTCGGCCCGGTGCGGTGCGGGAGCAGACCGCCTGCGCCGGGGGCTCAGACCCCCGGCAGGCCGACCGGGCAGGCGACGCCGGTGGAGTTCACCGGGCAGTAGCCGTTCGGCACCTTGTACAGGTACTGCTGGTGGTAGTCCTCGGCATAGAAGAACTCGCCGAGCGG
>JAOPVN010000368.1 GCA_025966175.1 Modestobacter sp.
CCGGCCGCGTGGTGCGCCAGCCGCCGGTCGTCGTGCCCGCCGCGGGCCCGCAGCGCGACCAGCGCCCGGGCGTGCAGCGTGCTCGCGGCCGCCGGGGCCAGCCGCTCCTCGACCGACCGCCGGGCCAGCTCGTGCCGGAAGCCCCACCCGTCCGCGTCGCCGACCAGGGTGCCGGCCCGCACGCACTCGTCGACCGCCGCACCGGGCTCGCCGGAGACCTCGGCGAGCAGCTCGAGGTCGGCCCGCTGGCCGAGCACGGCCGCGGTGTCCAGGACGTGCTGCCCGGCAGCCGAGAGCCCGGAGGTCCGGGCGAGCACGGCGTCGCGGACGGTCGCCGGGAGGTCCAGGGCCCCGACCGCCACCAGCTCGGTGACGAAGAACGGGTTCCCGTCGGTGGTGCGGTGCAGCTGCCCGACGTCCAGCGGGGACCCGGCCTGCTCCACCAGCCGGCGCACCCCGGCGACGCTGAGCGGCACCAGCTGCACCCGGTGCACCCCCGGTGCCGTGGCCAGCTCACCGAGCAGGGTCGCGAGCGGGTGGCCCGGTGGCACCTCGTCCTCCCGGGAGGTGGCGACCACGAGCAGCGGCAGGTCGGTCAGCCGCCGGCCGAGGTAGCGCAGCAGGTCCAGGGTGGCCTCGTCCGCCCAGTGCACGTCCTCGAGCACGAGCAGCGTCGGAGCACCCGACAGCACGCCGCGCAGCCGGCGGAACAGCGCCGGGCGCTGCACGTCCGTCCCCGCGTCCTCCACGACGTCGGCCAGCTCGGGCACCGCGTCGGTGAACGGCCCGAGGGCGGCCGCCGTCGCCACGCTGTCGCAGGCCCCCCGGCGCACGGCGAGCCGACCGTGGGCGACCTCGGTCAGCGCGGCGACCACCGACGTCTTGCCGATGCCCGCCTCGCCGGTCAGGAAGACCAACCGCCCGGAGCCGGCCGCGGCGTCGTCGAGGAGCCCCGTCAGCCGGCCGAGGACGTGCTCCCGTTCGATGAGCACACCGTCATTGCAGCCCCTCGCGCTCCGCGGCGGAACCGCTTCCTGCGCCGCTCGGCAAGCGCTCCCTACACCTGGTCAGCGCGCCGCTTCGGGTGACCACGCCGCGCCCGGTCGTACGTGCTCCCGTACCGGCGCGCGGTTCCCGGGGGAGCCCGGCCGGACTAGCGTCGCCCGCCCTGGTACCTCCAGCAGGCGGGGAGAGGCTCATGGCACGCGGCGTCGCACTCACCGACATCCACCCGGCCGTCGCGGCGGGGATCAACGACCAGGACCTGGACGGCCTCATGGCGTTGTACGCGCCGGACGCGGCCCTGGTCCTGCTGGACGGCTCGGTGGTGACCGGGACGGAGGCGATCCGGGAGCAGTACGCGGGGATCCTCGAGTTGCAGGGCCGGATGACGCTGCGCACTCGCTACGCCCTCGAGATCGGTGACCTCGCCGTACTGAGCAACGAGTGGACGCTCACCGCCGGCGACCAGAGGATGTCCGCGGTCACCCATGAGGTCGCCCGGCGCCAGTCCGAGGGCGGCTGGTTGTACGTCATCGACCATCCCTTCGCCGGCCTGGAGCCGGAGGAGGCGGCCGCGTACGCCGCGGCGATGGAGGCCTAGGTCCGGGTTCAGCGCAGGGTGGCGAAGGCGACCGCAGCGGCCGCGGCGACCCCGAGCGAGTCGACGCCGGTCCGCATCGGGATCCGGGCCCGCACCTGGGCGGCCTGCTGGGCCGCCGGGGTGAGCCCCGGTCCCTCCGCGCCGAGCAGCACGGCGGTGCGCGGGTGCGCCCGGGGATCGACGTCCGTCACGTCGATCGCGTCGTCCGCCGGGGTGAGCGCGACGGTGCGGTAGCCGGCCTGGTGCAGCCGGTCCAGGCCGCCGGGCCAGTCGCCGAGCACCGCGATCGGCAGCGTCAGCACGTGCCCCATCGACACCCGCACGCACCGCCGGTAGAGAGGGTCGGCGCAGTGCGGGTCCAGCAGCAGACCGTCGATGCCCAGCGCCACCGCCGACCGGGCGATCGACCCGATGTTCTCGTGGTCGTTGAGCCCCTCCAGCACGGCCAGCCGGCGCGGTGCCGCCGGATCGGGGCCGGTGATCAGGGCGTCCAGGTCCGGCGGCGGGAGCCGGTCGGCGGAGGCGAGGACCCCGCGGGTGAGCCGGAAACCGATCACCTCCGAGAGCACCCACCGGTCGGCCTCGTAGGCCGCCACGCCCTCGGGCAGGTCCAGGTCGGCGACCCGGCCGGGGATGCCGAAGACGGCGCGCACCGGGTAGGGCGAGGCGAGCAGCCGCTCCACCGCCGGCACGCCCTCCACGATGACCGGCCCGGTGCCACGCTCGGTGCCCGGCCGGCGGTCGCCGGCGACCAGGTCGCGGAAGTCGGCCACCCGCTCGTCGGCCGGGTCGGTGATCAGTTCGGGCGCACGCACGCCGAGGATCATCCCCGGCATCTCCGGCGTCGCCCGCGCCCGGGCCCTCGTCCTCGGCCGCTGGCCGGTCGACTCGCTGCCCGGCCGACCCGTCCCGGCCGGATGGCGGCCTCCCCCGGACGTACTGGGCCCTGGCGCTGTGGGCGGTGGTCCCGCTGCTGGTCATCGCCCTGGTCGACGTGATCGGCCGCCGCGACGCCCGACCCGGGCTACGGTGTCCGGCGGCCCCCTCCCTGGGGTGCCGACACGCTCGGGGGTGTGCAGCTGGTCACCGGAGCGGCCGATGACGTCGGCATGGAGCGGACGACGGACGACGGGACCACCCCCGTCCGCTGGGCCGCCTTCACGCGTCTGGCCGCCGCGATGGCGCTGCTGGGGCTGGCGGTCGGCGTGTCGTTCCCGCTCTTGGCCGAGTACCTCGGCGTGCTGCCCGACGGCGCCGCGAGCCCGCGGCTCCTCACGGTCTCGCTGGGCATGGGCCTCGTGCTGGGCGCCGCCAACTGGCTGCTGACCCGGCACGTCATCGGGATCCGGCTGCGGCTGCTCGCCGGCCGGATCACCGAGGTCGCGCACACCGTCGGCAACCCGGTCGCCTCCGCCTCGGGAGCTGCCCGACCGGCGGCGGACCTGGCGCTCCCGGTGCGTTCCTCCGACGACCTGGGCACCGCCGCGACCGCCTTCAACGACCTGCTCGCCGCACTGGACCGGGAGCGCCGCTTCCGGTCGGTGGTGCACGCGACGAACGACGTGATCGTGCTGCTCACCCCCGGCGGCCACGTCTCCTTCGTCTCCGACTCGGTCGCCGGGGTGCTCGGCTGGTCCCGCGAGCAGCTGGTGGGCCGGCACGCCGGCGAGTTCCTGTACGCGGAGGACGACCACCTGTTCACCGCCACCGGGGCGCCGATCACCCACGACGGCGAGCCCTCGCAGGTCTTCGCGGTCCGGGTCCGGCACCGGGACGGCGGCTGGCGGCACCTGGAGGTCAGCTCCTCCGACCGGCGCGACGACCCGGACATCGGCGCGCTCCTGCTGACCGCGCGGGACGTCACCGAGCGGCTGGAGCTGCAGCACCGGCTGGCCCACCAGGCGACGCACGACGCGCTGACCGGCCTGCCCAACCGCGCCGCGGTGCTGGCCCGCGGGGAGGAGCTGCTGACCGGGTCGACCGGCTCGGCCCGGCTCGCGGTGCTGCTGATGGACCTGGACCGGTTCAAGGAGGTCAACGACACCCTGGGGCACAGCTACGGGGACCGCCTCCTGGCCCAGGTCGGACCGCGGCTCCGGCCGCTGGTGCGCGACGTGGACATGGTGGCCCGGCTCGGCGGGGACGAGTTCGCCGTGCTCCTGCCGGACGTGACCGTCGCCGAGGCCCAGGCGGCGGCCGCGCGCCTGCACGCCGCGCTCGGCACCCCCTTCCTGGTCGACGGTCTCGCCCTCGACGTGGACGTCAGCATCGGCGTGGCGGTCTGCGGGGACGGTCCGACGGACGTCGGCACCCTGCTGCGCCAGGCCGACATCGCGATGTACGCGGCCAAGGAGCAGCAGGCCGGCGTACAGGTCTACGACCCGCTCTCCGACGGCAACGACCGCAGCCGCCTGGTGCTGCTGTCCGAGCTGCGCCGGGGCCTGGCCGCCGGCCAGCTGGTGGTGCACTACCAGCCCAAGGTGGCTCTCGACGACGGCACCGTGGTGGGCGTCGAGGCGCTGGTGCGGTGGCAGCACCCCGTCCGCGGGCTGCTGGCGCCCGTGGGCTTCCTCGCGGCCGTCGAGCGCACCGCGCTGATCGAGCCGCTGACCGACGCGGTGCTCGACGCCGCCCTGGCCCAGGTGCGGGCCTGGACCGAGGAGGGGCTGACCGTCCCGGTCGCGGTGAACCTCTCCGCCCGCTCGCTCGCCCGGGTCGACCTCCCCGACCGGATACTCGACCGGTTGACCCGCCACGGCGTACCCGCGCGCCTGCTGCGCCTGGAGATCACCGAGAGCGCCCTGCTGGCCGAGCCGGCGCGCGCCCGGGAGGTGCTCCGCCGGCTGCACAGCGCGGGGGTGGGCATCTCCATCGACGACTTCGGCACGGGTTACTCCTCGATGGGCCATCTCAAGCACCTGCCGGTGGACGAGCTCAAGGTCGACCGCAGCTACGTGTCGGAGATGTCGACGTCGAGCGAGGACGCCGCACTGGTGCGCTCGGTCATCGACCTCGGTCACGAGCTGGGCATGACCGTCGTCGCCGAGGGCGTCGAGGACGCCGCGACGGTCCAGGCGCTGATCGACCTGCGGTGCGACGTCGCCCAGGGCTTCTGGTTCTGCCCGCCCGGCCCCGCGGCGGACGTCACCGCGTTCCTGCACTCGGCCAGCGCAGCCCCCGACCTCGCCTGACCGGCGCCCTCCGGGTGCCCGTGCCCTTGCCCGGGCCGGCACAACTCATCTAGCGTTGAGTTCATTCCTCGTTGAGTTGTGGAGGCCGGCATGGACGCCGCTGTCACCGTCACCGATCTGGTCGTGCACCGCGGTGCCCGTCGGGTGTTGCACGAGGTGAGCTGCACCGTTCCTCCGGGCCGGGTCACCGGCCTGCTCGGGCCCAGCGGCAGCGGGAAGAGCACGCTGATGCGCGCGATCGTGGGCGTGCAGCAGGTCCGCTCCGGGAGCGTGACCGTGCTCGGCCGGCCCGCCGGGGCCGCCGGGCTCCGCCCCCGGGTCGGCTACGTCACCCAGGCCCCCAGCGTCTACGCCGACCTGACCGTCCGGGAGAACGCCCGCTACTTCGCCGCGCTCTACGGGCGCGGTGCCGCCGCTGCCGACACGGCGATCGCCGACGTGGGCCTGGCCGATGCCGCCGGCCAGCTGGTCGAGGACCTCTCCGGCGGCCAGCGCGGCCGGGCGTCGCTGGCCTGCGCCCTGGTCGGCGAGCCCGAGCTGCTGGTGCTCGACGAGCCGACCGTCGGGCTGGACCCCGTGCTGCGGGTGGAGCTGTGGAGCCGCTTCCACGAGCTGGCCGACGCCGGGACGACGCTGGTCGTCTCCAGCCACGTGATGGACGAGGCCGCCCGTTGCGACCGCCTGCTGCTGTTGCGCGAGGGCCGGTTGCTCAGCGACTCCACCCCCGCGGAGCTGCGCACCCGGACCGGCACCGACGACCTGGAGGAGGCGTTCCTCTCCCTGGTGCGCGCCGGTGAGGAGGTGCCGGCATGACCGCCGCGACGACCCACCGGCCGCCCGCTCCGCTCAGTCCCCGGCTGACCACAGCCACGACGGCGCGGGTGCTGCGCCAACTGCGGCACGACCACCGCACGGTCGCGATGCTGCTGGTGCTGCCCAGCGCCCTGCTCGGGCTGCTCTACCTGGTCTGGTCCGACGTCCCCGTTCGGCCCGGCCAGCCGGAGACGTTCGACCGGATCGGGCTGACCCTGCTCGGCGTCTTCCCCTTCGTGGTGATGTTCCTGGTGACCAGCATCGCGATGCTCCGCGAGCGCACCTCCGGCACGCTCGAACGGCTGCTGACCACCCCGCTGTCCCGGCCGGACCTGCTGCTGGGCTACGGGGCCGCGTTCGGCCTGGCCGCGGCGGCGCAGGCCCTCGTCACGGTCACCGTGGCGACGACGGTCTACGACCTGGACGTGGCCGGTCCGCTCGTCCTCGTCGTCCTGATCGCCGTCGTCGACGCGGTGCTCGGCGTGGCCCTGGGGCTGCTGGCCAGTGCCTTCGCGCGCAGCGAGTTCCAGGCCGTCCAGTTCATGCCGGTGATCGTGCTGCCGCAGTTCTTCCTCTGCGGGCTGCTGGTGCCGCGCGAGCAGCTGGCCGGCTGGCTGCAGGTGGTCAGCGACGTGCTGCCGCTGACCTACGCCGTGGACGCCCTGCGGGAGGTCGGCGCCTCCCCCGAGCCGACCGGCACGATGTGGGTGGACGTCGGCGTCGTCACCGGCGCCGCGCTGCTGGCCCTGGGGCTGGCGGCGGCCACCCTGCGGAGGAGGACCAGCTGAGCCAGCCCGCGCGCCGAGCCCGGCCGACCGGGCGGCGCCCCGGCAACCCCGACACCCGGGAGGCGGTGCTCGCCGCGGCGCGCACCGCCTTCGCCGAGCGCGGGTTCGACGGTGCGTCCATCCGGGTGATCGCGGCCGAGGCCGGCGTCGACCCGGCGCTCGTGCACCACTACTTCGGCAGCAAGGACAAGCTGTTCCTCGCCGCCGTCGAGGCACCGGCCGACCCCGACGAGCTGCTGCCCGAGGTACTGGCCGGCGGGACGGCGCACCTCGGCGCCAACGTCGTCCGCCTGCTGCTGCGGGTGTGGGACGGTCCGGGGCGCTCCGCGGGACTGGCCCTGGTGCGCTCGGCGGTCAACAACGAGTGGACCGCGCGGCTGCTCCGGGAGTTCCTGGTCGCCCAGGTGCTGCGCCGGGTCGTCGACACCCTCGGCCTGCCGGCGGCCGAGGCGGACGCGCGGGCCTCGCTGGTCGCCGCGCAGCTGATCGGCGTGGTCATGACCCGCTACGTGCTGCAGGTGGAGCCGCTGGCATCCGCCTCCGCGGACGAGCTCGTCGCGGCCGTCGGGCCGACCGTGCAGCGGTACCTCACCGGCGATGTCGACCTCCCGGGCGGTGCGGCGACCACCCTCTAGGCTGCGCGCGATGACCAGCACAGAGGGGTTCCGGTTCGACACCGACCCGCTGTCCGACCCGGTCCTCGCCCCCTCCGCCGAGGCTGCCCCGGCGGCCGTGTGCCGGGGCGTGGGCAAGACCTACCGGACGGCGACCGAGTCGGTCCCGGCGCTGGTCGACGTCACCCTGGCCATCCCCCGCGCGCAGGTCACCGTGGTCGTCGGCCCGTCCGGGGCCGGCAAGTCCTCGCTGCTGCGCCTGCTGGCCTGCATCGACTCCCCCGACACCGGGGAGGTCCTGCTGGCCGGCCAGCGGGTCGACCGGCTGCGCTCCCGGGCCCGTCGCCGGCTGCGTCAGCGGCAGGTCGCCTACTTGTTCCAGCGCCCCGGCGAGAACCTGCTCCCCTACCTGGACGCCGTCGCCCAGATCCGGCTGGCCGCCGCCCTGCGCGGCGCACCGGTCACCGACGCGGAGGCGCTGGCCCTGCTGGACCGGCTCGGCCTGCGGGACCGCGCCGACCACCTCCCCGAGCAGCTGTCCGGCGGCGAACAGCAGCGGCTGGCGGTCGCCTGTGGCGTCGTCGGAGACCCGGCCCTCGTCGTCGCCGACGAGCCCACCGCCGAGCTGGACACCGCCGCGGCCGAGCGGGTGCTGGCCGCGATGGAGGACCTCGCCACGGCCGGCGTCGGGTTCGTCCTCTCCTCCCACGATCCCCGGGTCATGGCGATCGCCGACGGCTTCGTCCGACTGGACCACGGCCGGCTGGTCGAGGCATGACGCAGCGGCGTCAACCCACCGGTGGCCTCGAGGGCGTCGGCCTGGTCAAGCGGTTCCAGCGGGGGGCCGAGACGGTCACCGCGCTGGCCGGGGTGGACCTGCGGGTGGACGCCGGAGAGTTCGTCGCACTCGTCGGCCCGTCCGGCTCCGGCAAGAGCACGCTGCTGGCCCTGCTGTGCGGCTGGGAGGTGCCCGACGAGGGGCAGCTGTCCTACCTGGGCCCGCTGGCCGACCGGCGGCCGGAGACCCTCGGCTGGCGCAACCTGGCCCTGGTCCCGCAGGCCCTCGGCCTGGTCGCCGACCTCGGCCTCGCCGACAACGTGCTGCTGCCCGCCCGGCTGCGCCGCACCGACGGCGCCGCGCAGTCGCGGGCCGACACCCTGCTGGCCGACTTCGGCCTCGCCCACCTGGCCGACCGCTACCCGCACCAGGCCTCGCTCGGCGAGCAGCAGCGGGCCGCCCTCGCCCGCGCGCTGTTGCTGCGCCCCGCGGTGCTGCTGGCCGACGAGCCGACCGCGCACCAGGACCGCGGGCACGCCGACCGGATGCTCGACGCCGTCGTCGACGCCGCCCGCGAGGGCTCGGCGGTGCTGATCGCCACCCATGACGAACTCGCCTGGGCCCGCGCCGACCGGGTGCTGTCGATGCGCGACGGGCGGGTCACCGAGGGGGCCCCCGCATGACCCGGCCCCCACTGTGGCGGCTGGCGCCCTGGACCCGGGCGCCGTTGCTGGGGCTGCGCCAGCCGGCGGCCGTCCTCGCCGTGCTGGTGACCTGCGCGATCCTGGCCTGCGCAGTCGCCTCCGCGCCGCTGTTCCTCTCCTCGGCCCGTTCGGCGGCCCTCCAGCAGCAGCTGTCCCAGCGCTGCGACGAGGTGGCGCGCCCCCAGACCGGCGTCAACGCCGCCCTCGTCGACCAGGCGGGCCGGCCCCTCTCCGCCGACCGCAGTGCCCGGCCGGACGTCGACGAGTCCTTCCTGCGGGGGTGGGCGGCAGCCGGGTACGACGCGGAGCCCGTACTCGCCACGGCCACGATCGGCGCGGCCGGCCCGGCCCCGTTCCCGGCGCTGGTGGGCCGCGCCGACGGGTCGTTCCTGTCCCAGCCGGTCACCCTGTTCCAGCGACCGGCCGCCCTGGACCACGTCCAGGTGGTCGCCCGGACCGACGGCGCGGGGGTCTGGGTGCCCGAGAGCGTCGCCGACATCGAGGGCCTGTCACCCGGGGACGTGCTGGCCTTCGGCGACCAGCAGGCACCGGTGGCCGGGGTGTACCGCGACCTCGCCGTGGCGAACGCCGACGACCCCTACTGGTGTGACTACCGCCTGCTCTTCCTCAACGCGGCGTCCGCCAACACCCCTCCCCCGCCCATGCTGCTGACCAGTGACGAGGCCACCTTCTACCGGCTGGCCACCGCTGCCTTCGGGGCCGCGGTGCGGCTGCAGCAGGTGCGGGTCGACGCCTCGTCCCTGTCGGTCACCGACGCGCGCCGGCTGCTCCAGGTCCAGCAGCGGCTCATCACGGCGTCCGGGGTCCCGGTGGCGTGGGGCCCGAACGACTCGGCGATCGCCGTGCCCAACGACCGGCTGGCCGACGTCATCGACCGGGCGACGCTGATCGAGTCCGGCCTGCGCGGACCGGTCGTCCCGGTGGCCGTGGCCGGCGCTCTGCTCGCGCTCGTGCTGGTCGCGTCGGCCGGGAGCTTCTGGGCCGACCGGCGGGCCACCGAGGTGCGACTGCTGGCCGCCCGGGGCGTCGGACCGGTGCCGCTGGCCGGCAAGGCGGCCCTGGAGCTGGGCCTGCCCGCACTGGCCGGTGTCGCGCTCGGCTGGGCCGCCGCCCGGCTGCTCACCGCCACACTCGGCCCGTCCGACGACCTCGACCCCTCCGCCACGACGGCGGCCGTCTGGACCGCGGCAGCCGCTTTCGTCGTGGGACTCGGGGCATCCGCCGTGGTCGCCGGACTGCGGGCCCGCAGCACTGCCGAGCGCCCCCTCGGGGCTGCGCCGCGCTGGCCGTCCCGGGTGCCGTGGGAGCTGCTCCTGCTGCTCGGCGCCGGGTGGTGCTGGCTGCTGCTGCGGAGCCGGGACGCGGTGGTCAGCGTCGGCTACGTGGCGCAGGTGAACGGACTGCTGGTCGCGTTCCCGCTGCTGGCGATCGCCGGGAGCGCCGTCCTGCTGGGCCGCCTGGTCACCGCGCTGCTGCCGCGGCTGCGCCGGTGGGCCGGCCGCCGCTCCCCCGCCGTCTTCCTCGCGGTCAACCGGCTCACCGCGGCCCGGCTGGCGACCGCCACCCTGCTGGTCGCGGTCACCCTGCCCGTCGCCGTCCTGGGGTACACCGCGACGCTCACGGCCAGCTCGCAGGCCACCCTGGACGCCAAGGTCGGCGTGCAGATCGGCGCGACCGCGGCGGCCACCACGGTCACACGCCTCGAGGTCACGCCTGCCATCGAGGCCGCCGGCACCTACGTCGTCCGCTACGCCGGCAGCGTCGCCGCGGCCGCCGGCGGGCAGGGCGACAGCTCCGGCCGCGCGAACGTGCAGGTGCTGGCCGTCGACCCCGCCGACTTCGCCCGCACGGCCTTCTGGGACGACTCCTTCGCCGACGACTCGCTGGCCGGGCTGATGAGCGCGCTCACCGGGCCCGAGGTCGCCGGGCGGCTGCCGGTGGTCGCCGCCGGGGTGCCGACCGGGGACCCCGGCCTCCGGCTGGGCGCTGCGGACGTGCCCGCGGAGGTGGTGGCCACGGCGCGGCTGCTGCCGGGCCGGCGCAGCGACGAGCCGGTCGTGCTGGTCGCCGCCGACCGGCTGCCGGAGATCACCCGGAATGCCGGCGCGGCACCCACCGCGGAGCTCTGGACGAACGGTGACCCCGGAACCGCGATCGACGCGCTGACCGACGCCGGTGCCAGGAACATCCGGACGCTGACCCCCAGCGGGGTCCAGGAGAGCGCGAACTTCCTCGGCATCACCTGGACCTTCGGCTACCTCTCGGCGCTGGCGGTCTTCGTCGGTGTGATCGCCGTCGGCGGGCTGCTGCTGTACCTGGAGGCCCGGTCCCGCAGCCGGGTGTCGGGCTACGTCATGGCCCGCCGCCTCGGGCTGACCCGCGGGGCGCACCTGCGCTCGCTGGTGGTCGAACTGGCCGGGGTGGCGGTCGCCGGCCTGATGCTGGGCGGCGCGCTGGCTGCCGGGGCGGTCGCCGTCGTCTACCGACGGCTGGACGTCGACCGGGTCCGGCCACCGACCCCGCTGCTGGACGTGCCGTGGTCGGCGCTGGCCGCCAGCGCCGTCGTGGTGATCGGAGTGGCCGGGCTGGCCGCGCTCTACGCCCAGCGGGGCGCCGACCGGGCCGACCCGGCGACCGTGCTCCGACAGGACGCCTGAGCAGACACTGGACGGGTGGTGCCGTTCACCGATCGGACCGATGCCGGGCGCCGACTCGTCGAGCCCGTGCGCGCAGTGCTGCCCGCCGGGCGGCCGGTCACCGTGGTCGGCCTGCCCCGGGGCGGCGTCGTCGTCGGCGCGGCGCTGGTCGAGGGCCTGCGCGCGGCAGGCTGGGCGGCCCGGCTGGACCTCGTTGCCGTGGCCAAGGTGCTGGCGCCCGAGCATCCGGAGCTCGCGCTGGGCGCGGTCACCGAGCGGGCGACGGTCCGCAGCCAGGCAGCCGGGCGGCTCACCGGGGTGGACGCCGAACGCTTCGCCGAGCTGGTCGCGGCCGCCCGGCGCCGGCTCGCCGACCGCGCCGCCACCCTGCCCGCGCCGACCAGGTCGGCGGAGGCCGCCACACTGCTGGTCGACGACGGGCTGGCCACCGGATCGACCGCCGAGGCAGCGATCGCCGAGCTGCGCGCCACCGGATCGCCGTGGGTCGGGCTGGCCGTGCCGGTCGCCGACGCGACGGCCTGGCAGCGGGTGCAAGGTCAGGTGGACGCCGCCGTGACCCTGGTGGAGCGGTTCCCGATGCACGCCGTGAGCGTCGACTACCGGGACTTCACCCAGCTGGCCGACGACGTCGTGCGCGCCGCCCTGGAGCGGTACGGCTGAGTCAGGCGCGAGGGGAGCGGGCGAGCTGGCGGCTCTGTGCGACCAGCCGGCCGGTGGAGTCCCAGATCCGGTAGTCCTCGTCGACCCAGCCACCCGCGATCTCGCTGGACCGCGCCTCGACCAGGCACCAGCCCGGGGCGGGCAGCGCCCGGACGAGCACCTGGAGCTGCACCGTCGGCGCCCAGCCGAGGTTGCCCATCGCGAAGCTGGTCGGGGGCAGTGCGTCGGCGAAGGTGAGCAGCGCCAGCGGATCGGGCTCGCGACCGTCGGCGAAGCGCATCCAGGCCCGCAGGTGCGGCTCCCCCGACGGCTGACCGAACGCCCACCCGGCCGTGGCGATGTCCAGCCGGGTGTCCACCCGCAGCGACAGCCCCGGCACCTGGACGCCGGGCGGAGCGAGGTCCCGGTGCTCGGCGACGGAGAAGCACTCCTCGACCGGCGGGGCGTCGGGCATCGGCTGCGCGTACTCCGGGTCGTCGGTGCCGAGCGTCGCCGTCGTCACGTTGACGGTGAGCGCCGGGCCGCCGGCGTCGGAGAGGGTGACCAGCGAGTGGGCCAGCGTGCGGCCCGCCGGCCCGGGGACGACGGTGAGCACGGCCGGCCCGGCAGCCGGGGCACGCAGGTAGCTGGCCGACAACGCCACCGGGTGCGGGTGCGGGCTCTCCAGCAGCGCGGCCCGGGCGACCACCGACAGCAGGTAGCCGCCGTTCAGGATGCCGCCGCCGACGTCCCACCCCGGGTCGAGGTCGGCGAGCAGCCCCCCACCCTCGGCGCGGGTGACGGCGGTGGCGGTGTCGAAGGCGGAGGTCGGCGTCGGATCGTTCTGCGGCACGTCGGCCAGGGTGCCAGGCTCGGGTGCATGGACCAGACCCACCTCGGCCGCAGCGGGCTCTCCGTCTCCCGGCTGTGCCTCGGCACGATGAACTTCGGCCCGGAGACCTCCGAGGAGGACTCCCACGAGATCATGGACCGCGCCCACACCGAGGGCGTGAACTTCTTCGACACCGCCAACGTCTACGGGGCCGCCGCCGGCAAGGGCCGCACCGAGGAGATCGTCGGCAGCTGGTTCGCCCAGGGCGGCGGACGCCGGGAACGCACCGTGCTCGCGACGAAGGTGTACGGGGCGACGTCGGACTGGCCGAACGACACCTTCCTGTCCGCCCGCAACCTGGTCCGCTCGGCCGACGCGTCGCTGCGCCGGCTGCAGACCGACTGGATCGACCTCTACCAGTTCCACCACGTCGACCTGGCCACGCCGTGGGATGAGATCTGGCAGGCCTGCGAGACGCTGGTCGCGCAGGGCAAGGTGCTCTACGTGGGCTCCTCCAACCACGCCGGTTGGCAGCTGGCCGCCGGCAGCGAGGCCGCCCGGGACCGGCACTTCACCGGCCTGGTCAGCGAGCAGTCGATCTACAACCTGCTGGTGCGCGACATCGAGCTGGAGGTCATCCCGGCGGCCGAGCACTACGGCATCGGGATCATTCCCTGGAGCCCGCTCCAGGGCGGCCTGCTGGCCGGGGTGCTGGCCGAGCAGGAGGGCAGCCGGCGGCACAACGAGCGGGCACAGGCCCGGATCGAGGAGGTGCGGCCGCAGCTGCAGCGCTACGAGGAACTCTGTGCGGAGTGGGGTCTGGCCCCCGCGGACGTCGGGCTGGCGTGGCTGCTCGCCCAGCCGGCGGTGACCGCGCCGATCATCGGCCCGCGGACCATGGAGCAGTTCGAGGGGTCGCTGAAGGCCGTCGACGTGACGCTGACGAGCGAGCAGCTGGCCGCGCTGGACGAGATCTTCCCGGGCAAGCAGCCGGCGCCGATGCAGTACGCCTGGTAAAGGACCCCCTACCCCCCAGCCCTCGCGAGCTCGGGCCGGGCCCCTGCAGGGGGCCGGACGAGCACTGTGGCTAAGTCAGCGGCCAGGCCGCGACGCGGTCGTAGCGCGGTTCGGGGCCGAGGTGGCTGCGCCAGAGCACCACCTCCCGCACCGGCCAGACCGGGCCGCGGTAGCCGGCGAGCCGCTCGGCAAGATCACTGTCGGCCGGCTGGCCGGGACGCCAGCGCCCCACGGTCAGGTGCGCCCGGAACGGCCGGTCCTCGACCGGCAGACCCAGCGCCCGGGCCGCGGCTGCCAGCCGGGCGGCGAGCGCGGCCAGCTCGTCGACGTCCCCCGACAGCCCGGCCCAGTACACCGTGGGCCGGCGGCGCGACCCGAACCGGCCGGCCCCGGTCAGCTGCAGCGACATCGGCGGTGTACCGGCCACCGCCGGGGTCACCGCGGCGGTCAGGGGCGCCAGCAGCGGAGCCGGGACGGCGCCCAGGAACAGCAGG
>JAOPVN010000369.1 GCA_025966175.1 Modestobacter sp.
CGACCCGCACGGTGCGCGCGATGGTCAAGGACCTGCAGTACCGGCTGGACGTCAACACGCTGCACCGGGAGACCGACGCGCCGAGCCTCGGGCTCAACGACATCGGCCGGGTCCGGCTGCGCACGACGCAACCGCTGTTCGTCGACGACTACCACCGCAATCGGGTCACCGGCCGGTTCATCCTCATCGACGAGGCGACCCACGCCACCGTCGGCGCGGGGATGCTCACCCCCGCCGGCTGATGAAGGACCCCGCTGCCCCCCACGCCTCGCAAGCTCGGCGCGGGACCCTGCAGCGGGGCCAGGTCCGCTCACGCGGCGCGCTGGTGCTGCTGGTCGCCGCGATCGTCGTCGTCGCCCTCAACCAGCGGCCGGCGGTGGTCGGCGTGGCGCCGGTCCTCGCCGACCTGCGCGCGGACACCGGGCTGAGCAGCGCCCTGGCCGGGCTGCTGACCGCGCTGCCGGTGCTCTGCTTCGGCGCCTTCGCCCCGCTGGCGCCGCGGCTGGCCCGCCGGATCGGACTCGAGACGGCGGTCGCGGCGTCGCTGGTGCTGCTGGCCGCCGGGATCGCCCTGCGGCTGCTCACCCCGGTGGCGCTGCTCTACGCCGGCAGCCTGGTCGCCGGGGCGGCGATCGCCATCGCGAACGTGCTGATGCCCGCCTACGTGAAGCGGGAGTTCGCCCGGCCCGGGGCCGTGATGGGCGCCTACTCGGCGTCGTTGAACATCGGGGCCGCGGCGGCCGCGGGGCTGACCGTGCCGATCGGCCTCGCCCTGGACGCCGGCTGGCGGGTCGCGTTGGCCTCCTGGCTGGTCCTGGCGCTGGCCGCGCTGGCGCTGTGGCTGCCGGTGGCCGGCGTCCGGAGCACCCGGACCGCGTCGGAGGGCAGCGCGTCGTGGTCGCTGCTGCGCCAGCCGCTGGCCCGCCAGGTGACGGCGTTCCTCGGGCTGCAGAGCGTGCAGTTCTACTCGTTCGCCGCCTGGCTGCCCACGCTGCTGGCCGACGCCGGGGTGCCGGTGCGCGAGGGCGGCCTGATGTTGGCGGTGTCCAACATCGTGGGTGCCGCAGGGGCGCTGGTGGCGCCGGCCGCCGCCGGCCGGATGCGGACCCAGCGGCCGCTGGTCGCTGTCGTCGTCACCGCCTACGTCGTCGGACTGGGCGGGCTGCTGCTCGCGCCGGCGTCCGGGACGTTGGTCTGGGTGGCCCTGTTCGGGGTGGCGCAGGGCAGCGGGTTCGCGCTCAGCCTCACGCTGATCGTGCTGCGCAGCGCCACCCCGCTGATGGCCGCCCGGCTCGGCGGCGTCGCCCAGTGCGTGGGGTACCTCGTCGCCGCGGCCGGGCCGGTGGCCCTCGGGGCGTTGCACGACGCCACGAGCGGGTGGCGCTGGCCGATGGTGCTGCTGCTGGTCCTGCTGGTGCCGATGGCGTGGGCCGGCTGGGGTGCGGCGCGGAACGCCGTCCTCGCTCTGGACCGCGACGCCGACGAGGTGCAGACGGCCGAGGACGCCGAGGCGCGCTGAGCGATCAGCTCCCGCCGCCGGCCGCGGTCCAGCGGCGCTCGAAGCGCCACTGGTGGACGGGCCGGCGCAGCAGGTCCGGCGGCGGGTCCTCGATGCGCGGCGCGCCCTCCCGGAACACTGCGATGAGCACGGCCGGTCGTCTCCGGCGCGGTAGGAGCTGACGTCCAGGCAGTCGGCCACCGACAGCACCGCCGGCGCCGCGAGGTCGTCCACCCAGGCCAGCAGCTCCTCGATCCGCCCGGGGGCCGCGGCGGCATGGCGAGTTCCTCCCGGTCGGGGAGTTCAGGAGCGGCGGCCCTGAACGGGCACACCCGACCGTCGGCCAGCTGACCGAGAAGAGCGCGGACCGTCCCGCACTCCCGCACCGGGACTACTGCTGCGGCGCCTGGGACGGGTCGCCGTCCCAGTCCTTGCCCGCCACGTCGGCGTTCTCCGAGGCACTGTCGGTCTGACTGGCGACGGTCTCCACCATCTCCTCGTCGGACAGGCCCTCGCCTGCTGCTGCGGTCTCGCTGGTCGGCTCGCTCATGGCAAGGACTCCTTCGTCGAACGGTCGCTGTCCCTCCGACCGTCCCCGCCCGTCTCCGACGGCAAACCAGCCGGCTCGCCCTCGTCGGCGGGCGCCTGCTCGAACCACACGCACTTGCCCCCGTCGTGGTCCTCGGCACCCCAGCGTTCGGCGATGGCCACGACCAGCTGCATGACCCGGCCGCGACAGCTCGGCCGACCCCACGCAACGGCCGTTGCAGTGACCGGCTCGGAGGTCCCGTTGGACGAGGACGCCACCCGGGCCCGGCGCGCCCTGATCACCGAGCTCGGGTCGTGGCAGGACATCGTGGCCGGCGAGAGCCGCCCGCTGGTGGTCGAGCATCAACCGGATCGCGGCGGCGTTCGGCGTGACCCGGCACCGCATCTGCGCTGCTCGAGGAGGCCGGTGCCCAAGCCGAGGAGCCCTCACCGCGCGGTCTACGCGGAGAGCTGGTCGATCGCCTTGTAGACCCGCTGCTCGGAGATCGGCCGCGGAGTCCCGATGGTCTGCGCGAACAGGCCCACCCGCAGCTCCTCGATCATCCAGCGCACCCGGGCCACCGGGTCGTCGGGCGCACCCGTCAGCGGCAGCTGCGCGCGCAGTTGCTCGTACTCCGCGGTGACCGCGTCGATCTGGGCCATCCAGAGCGTGTCGCGGGCGGCGTTGGCCGGCAGCTTCTCCAGCCGGTGCGCCATCGCGGTGAGGTAGCGGACCAGGTCCGGCAGCCGGCGTCGTCCGGCGTCGGCGACGAACCCCCGGTGCAGCAGCCCGGTCATCTGTCGGCGCAGGTCGGCGATCGCGGCCTCCGGCACCCGGCGGCCCGGCGCCGCGCCGATGGCGACGGCGACCTCGCGGGCCTGGGTCAGCACCGCCTCGACCCGCCGGACGGCGTCGGTGGTCAACGGGAGCAGCTGCTCACGCGCCGTCGCGGCGAGCGCGGTGAACGCCGCCTCGGTGCGCGGCGGACCACCGGCCGCGGCGACGAGCTCGGCGGCCGCGGCGTCCACGCAGTCGGCCACCAGGTCCGGGATCTCGCCGTCCGGGTTGAACTGCAGCGCCAGCCGGGTGCGCGGGGCCAACCCCTTCACCACCTGCCGGACCGGCGAGCCGGTGGTGAGCACGAGCAGCCGGCGGGCGCCCCGCCAGGCCAGTCGGCTCGCCTCGGCCTCGGTGGGCACCACGCGGACGCCGACCGTCTCCCCCTCGTCGACCAGCGCGGGGTAGGCCGTCACGACGTGCCCGCCGCGCTGCACCTCCACGGTGGCCGGCAGGTCGCCGAACGTCCAGCTGGTCTGGCCGGTGCGCTCGTAGTCCGAGGCCGCCCGGGCGAGGCTGGCCCGGGCCTGCGGCGCCACCTGTGCCCGCAACGCACTCAGGTCCTTGCCCTCCGCCAGCGGGCGCTGCTGGTCGTCGAGCACCCGAAAGGTGGCCCGCAGGTGATCGGGGACCTCGGCCGGGCGCCAGGCGTCCCGGGGGATCATCACCGCGGTGGCCCGGCGCAGCTCCCGCTCCAGCGCGGGAAGCAGCGGCTCGGTCGGGTCGATGTGCGGCAGCACCTCGCGCACCCGGTCGGGGATCGGCACCAGCCCGCGGCGCAGCTGCTTGGGCAGCGAGCGCAGCAGCTCGGTGACCAGCTCGCCCCGCAGCCCCGGCACGGTGAAGGCCAGCGACTCCCCCGACGTCCGCTCGGCGACGGTGTCCAGCATGCTCAGGGGCACGTCCACGGTGACGCCGTCCCCGGCGGCGCCGGGAGCGAAGGCGTAGGACAGCGGCAGGGTCAGCCCCTGGGTCAGCCGCACCTCGTCCGGGTAGTCGGCGGCGTCCACCTGGCCCGCGGTCGCGGCGTTGGTGAGCATCCCAGGCGTGAAGGTGAGCAGGTCCGGGGTCTCCCGGCAGGCCTGCTTCCACCAGCGGTCGAAGTGCCGGGTGGAGACGACGTCGGCGGGGATGCGGGCGTCGTAGAGCTCGAACAGCGTCTCGTCGTCGACCCGGATGTCCCGGCGGCGGGCCCGCTCCTCCAGCTCCGCGACCTGTTCGATGGCGCGGGCGTTGTCGGTCCAGAACCGGTGGTGCGTCGTCCACTCCCCCTGCACCAGGGCGTGCCGGATGAACAGCTCCCGGGAGACGGCCGGGTCGATCGAGCCGTACTGAACCCGGCGGCCGACGACGAGCGGCAGGCCGTAGAGGGTGACCCGCTCGGTGGCGACCACGGAACCGCGCTTGGCGTCCCACCGCGGCTCGCTGTACTGCCGCTTCACCAGGTGGTCGGCCAGCCGCTCGACGTCCTCGGGGTCGATCCGGGCCACCGTGCGGGCGAACAGCCGGCTGGTCTCGACCAGCTCGGCGGCGACGACCCAGCGCGGCGGCTTCTTCGCCAGCGGCGTGCCCGGGGCGAGCACGAAGCGGGTGTTGCGGGTGCCGAGGTACTCGCGGCCCGGCCGGCCGGGTTTGCCGGTGCGGTCCTTGACCGGCTCGGCCTGCTGGCCAATCTGGGAGAGCAGCCCGGCCAGGAGCGCGGCGTGCACCCCGCGCTCGTCCGGGGCGGGGGCCAGCGTGCCGGTGGTCATGCCCAGCCGGCGGGCCGCGCCGCGCAGCTGCCCGTGCAGGTCCTGCCACTCGCGGATCCGCAGGTAGTGCAGGAACTCGCGCTTGACGGTGCGACGGAACTGGTTGCCGGAGAGCTCGTCGGCGCGCTCCTCCAGGTACCGCCACAGGTTGAGCAGGGCGAGGAAGTCGGAGTTCTCGTCGGCGAAGCGCTTGTGCAGCTCGTCGGCGGCCTGCTGGTGCTCGGTGGGGCGCTCGCGCACGTCCTGCACGGTCAGGCCGGCGGCGATGACCAGCACCTCCTCCAGCACGCCGCGCCGGTCGGCCTCCACGACCATCCGCGCGATGCGCGGGTCCAGCGGGAGAGCGGCGAGCGCGCGGCCGGTCTCGGTCAGCGCGCCCGCGGGAGTGAGCGCGCCCAGCTCCTCGAGCAGCGCCACCCCGTCGGCGACGGCGCGGCGGTCCGGCGGGTCGATGAACGGGAAGTCGGCGACGTCGCCGAGGTCCTGGGCCGCCATCTGCAGCAGCACCGAGGCGAGGTTGGTCCGCAGGATCTCCGGGTCGGTGTACTCCGGGCGGGCGTCGAAGTCGGCTTCGGTGTACAGCCGGATCGCGATGCCCTCGCTGGTGCGCCCGCACCGGCCGGAGCGCTGGCGGGCCGAGGCCTGGCTGACCGGCTCGATCGGCAGCCGCTGCACCTTGGTGCGATGGCTGTACCGGGAGATCCGCGCGGTGCCGGGGTCGACGACGTACTTGATCCCGGGCACGGTCAGCGACGTCTCGGCGACGTTGGTGGCCAGCACGATCCGCCGCCCGGTGTGCGCGGCGAAGACCTTGTGCTGCTCGGCGGCCGACAGCCGGGAGTAGAGCGGCAGCACCTCGGTGTTCCGGAACGCCCGCTCGTTCAGCGCGTCGGCGGTGTCGCGGATCTCCCGCTCGCCGGCCAGGAACACCAGCACGTCCCCGGGCCCCTCGGCGACCAGTTCCGCGCAGGCGTCGACGATCGCGCTGACCTGGTCGCGGTCCGGGTCGGCCTCCGGGTCGTCGGGGTCGATGATCGGCCGGTAGCGGATCTCGACCGGATAGGTGCGCCCGCTGACCTCGACGACCGGGACGCTGGCGCCGTCGCTGCTGAAGTGCTTCGCGATCCGGTCGACGTCGATCGTCGCCGAGGTGATGATCAGCTTCAGGTCCGGACGGCGGGGCAGCAGCCGGGCGAGGTAGCCCAGCAGGAAGTCGATGTTGAGACTCCGCTCGTGG
>JAOPVN010000375.1 GCA_025966175.1 Modestobacter sp.
AGCAGCTCGCCGCCGATGTTGGGCAGCCCCAGGCAGTTGCCGTAGCCGCCGACCCCGGCGATCACCCCGGGCAGCACCCGGGCGGTGTCGGGGGCGTCGGCGCGGCCGAAGCGCAGCGAGTCCATGACCGCGATCGGGCGGGCGCCCATGGTGAGGATGTCGCGGACGATGCCGCCGACGCCGGTGGCCGCGCCCTGGTAGGGCTCGACGTAGCTGGGGTGGTTGTGCGACTCGACCTTGAAGGAGACCGCGTAGCCCTCACCGACGTCGACGACGCCGGCGTTCTCGCCCATGCCGACCAGCAGCACGTCGCTCTTGGGCAGCTCGGCGAATCGGCGCAGGTGCACCTTGGAGGACTTGTAGGAGCAGTGCTCGCTCCACATGACCGAGTACATCGCCAGCTCGGCGGTGGTGGGCCGGCGACCGAGGATCTCCCGGATCCGGGCGTACTCCTCCTCGCGCAGGCCGAGCTCGGCCCAGGGCTGCGGCTCGTCGGGGTTCTTCTCGGCCAGGTCGACGGTGTCGATGCTCATGCGCTCACGACCGCCTTCAGCACGCTGGAGAAGAAGCCCAGGCCGTCGGTGCTGGGCCCGGTGAGGTCCTCCACCGCGTGCTCCGGGTGCGGCATCAGCCCGACCACCCGACCGTCGGCACTGGTCACCCCGGCGATGTCCCGGGAGCTGCCGTTGGGGTTGCCACCGACGTAGCGGACGACGACCCGTCCCTCGCCCTCCAGCCGGTCGAGGTCGGCGTCGGCGGCGACGTAGCGGCCCTCACCGTTCTTCACCGGGACGACGATCGTCTGGCCCTGGGCGTACGAGGACGTCCACGCGGTGTCGGCCCGCTCGACGAGCAGGCCCTGGTCGCGGTTGCGGAAGTGCAGGTGGCTGTTGCGGGTCAGCGCGCCCGGCAGCAGCCCGGCCTCGCAGAGCACCTGGAAGCCGTTGCAGATGCCCAGCACCGGCAGGCCCTGGTGGGCCCGGTCGATCACGCTGCGCATCAGGGGCGCGCGGGCCGCGATGGCACCGGCACGCAGGTAGTCGCCGTAGGAGAAGCCGCCGGGCAGGACGACCGCGTCCACGTCGGCGAGGTCGTCGTCGGCGTGCCACAGGGCGACCGGCTCGCCGCCGGCCAGCCGCACCGCCCGCGCGGCGTCGACGTCGTCCAGGGAACCCGGAAAGGTGATGACACCGATGCGCACAAGGACTCTCTCAGTCGGTGGGGAGGTGCAGCTCGACGTCTTCGATGACGGGGTTGGCCAGGAGGGTCTCGGCGATCTTCCGCAGCTCGGCCTCGTCGGGCACGCCGTCGACCTCCAGGACGAAGTGCTTGCCCTGGCGGACGCTGCGGACACCCGCGTGACCGAGCCGGCCGAGAGCGCCGAGCACCGCCTGCCCCTGGGGATCGGAGATCTCTGGCTTCAGGACGACGTCGACGACCACCTCTGGCACGGTCACGAGGGTACCGGCACCCCGAGAACGCCCGGCGGGGCGCGGTCGCCGGGACGGGTTTGCACACGATCGGACCTCGCCGGCCAGGGACGTCCACCGGCTCCTCACCCCTATGGGTGCACGCGCCCCCGGGTTGCACTGGGCAACGTGTCCACGGCGCCGATGATGTCGGGGACAGATTCGTCGAGGACCGTCGCGGTGCAGGGGCCGGAGGAGGCAGGGCATGGTCGCAGGCGTCCCGAACGTCGACTACCCGGCTGCCGACACCGCGCTCAGCGTCATGCCGGTCGGCCAGGACGAGGCCCTCACCAGCCGGGTCCGCCGCCAGACGGAGTCCTTCGTCTACGTCACGCCGCCGCGCAACGGCATCGGTGAGAGCGTCCCCTTCGTGGAGCGGGACATGCTCGAGCTGTCCTGGCAGAGCGACGACGGGCTGCGCTCGGTGCCCGCCGACGCCTCAGCGGTCAGCGACGACGGCCTGTGGAAGCTCAAGATCACCGGGCCGGCCAGCCGCATCCAGCGCCGCGACACCGTCCGCGCCCCGATCGGACTGTCCGTGTCGCTGGCCTGGGACGCCACGGTGCTCACCGGCAGCACCGTCGACCTCAGCGAGGGCGGCCTGCTCTGCGTCTTCCGCGCCAACGGCGACCTCGGCGTGCACGTGCCCTTCCCGAAGAAGGGTCAGCCGCTGCTGCTCAAGCTCGACCTCTACTCCGACGAGCTCGTCACCGAGGTCTCCCTCGTCCGCCGCCGCCCCCGCCAGGACAACCTGCACGAGTGGTCGCTGACGTTCGAGGCCCTGCCCGAGTCCGCGGCCGACCTCATCCGCTCGCACGTCTTCACCGCGCTGCGCAACGCCCGCGCCCGCGGCATCGCCGCCCTGTACTGAGCTGTGCACATCGCTGTGCACATCGCTGTGCTCCGCATCGCACCGCGGCCAGGTGCGGTCCCCTGCTCTCGTCGAGCCGCTTCGTGGCCCGACGGACGACAGCTCAGCTGAACGGCGTGCCCGTGAGCTGCTCGTAGGCCTTGATGTAGCGGTCGCGGGTGGCGGCGACGACGTCCTCGGGGAGCTCCGGCGGCTCGGACACCCGGTCCCACCCGGAGACGGTCAGCCAGTCCCGGACGAACTGCTTGTCGTAGGACGGCTGTGCCGCACCCGGGGACCAGGTGGTCGCCGGCCAGAACCGCGAGGAGTCCGGGGTGAGGACCTCGTCGCCGAGCAGCAGCCGGCCCTCCGCCGTCCCGAACTCGAACTTGGTGTCGGCCAGCACGATCCCGGCGGACTCGGCGATCTCCGCGCCCCGGCGGTAGAGCGCCAGCGTGAGCGACCGCAGCGCCTCGGCCTGCTCGGCGCCGACCGCCGCCACGACCCCGGCGAACGGGATCGCCTCGTCGTGCTCGCCGACCGCGGCCTTCGTCGACGGGGTGAAGACCGGCTCGGGCAGCCGGGATCCCTCGACCAATCCGGCCGGCAGCGGGACGTCGACGATCGCGCCCGTGCGCTGGTACTCGACCGTGCCGGAGCCGGACAGGTAGCCGCGGGCCACGCACTCCACCGGCAGCATCGACAGCCGCCGCACGAGCATCGATCGGCCGGCCACCTCGGCGGGCACGCCCTCGTCGACCAGCGCCGGCCCCGCGGCCAGCAGGTGGTGGCCGGCGTCGTGCTCGGCCAGCACCGGCGCCAGCTGCTCGAACCACCACCCCGACAGCGCGGTGAGCACCCGCCCCTTGTCCGGGATCGGGGTCGGCAGGACGTGGTCGTAGGCGGAGATCCGGTCGCTGGCGACCAGCAGCAGCCGGTCGCCGTCCACGGCGTAGACGTCGCGGACCTTCCCGCGCGCCACCAGCTCGAACGGCACGGTCATGACAACGCGGCCAGCCGGTCGAACAGCGGGCCGAGGTTGGCCACGTAGCGCTCCGGCCGGCAGATCTGGTCCAGCCGGGCCTCGTCGAGGGTCACGCCCTCCTCGGTGGCCCGGGCGCGCAGGGTTTCGCGGAACGGCGTCCCGTCCTGCCAGGTGCGCATCGCCGCGGACTGGACGAGCGCGTAGGACTGCTCCCGGGACATCCCGCTCTCCACCAGCTCCAGCAGGACGGCGGAGGTGTAGATCAGCCCACCGGTCGACTCCAGGTTGACCCGCATCCGGTCGGCGTCGACGACGAGGTTCTCCACCAGGCCCGCGGTCAGGTTCAGCAGGTAGTCGGTGGTGATCGCCGCATCGGGCAGGAACACCCGCTCGGTGGAGGAGTGCGAGATGTCCCGCTCGTGCCACAGCGGGATGCCCTCCATGATCGGCACGATCGCCGCGCGCACCACCCGGGCCAGCCCGGCGATCCGCTCGGAGCGGATCGGGTTCTTCTTGTGCGGCATCGCGCTGGAGCCCTTCTGGCCCGCGCCGAACGCCTCGGACAGCTCGCGCACCTCGGTGCGCTGGCCGTGCCGCACCTCCAGGGCGATCGCCTCGCACACGGTGGCGATGACCGCCAGCGCGGCGACCCACTCGCTGATGCCGTCGCGCAGCACCACCTGGGTGGACGCGTCGGCGGCGCGCAGGCCCAGCGCCTCGGCGACGGTCACCTCGACCGAGGGGTCGATCAGCGAGTAGGTGCCGACGGCGCCGGAGATGGCGACCACGCCGACGGACTCGCGCGCCCGGCGCAGCCGGTCCCGGGACCGGGCCATCCCGAACGCGAGGTCGGCGACCCGGTGGCCCCAGACGTCGGGCTCGGCGTGCACGCCGTGGGTGCGCCCGACCTTGATCGTGTTCCGGTGCGCCAGCCCGTGGTCGCGCAGCGCGGCGACCAGCCGATCGGCCTTCGCCAGCAGCACGTCGGTGGCGTCGGTGAGCTGGATGGCCAGCGCGGTGTCCAGCAGGTCCGAGGACGTCATGCCGTGGTGCACGTAGGCCGCAGCCGAGCGGGGCTCGGTGTTGTCCGCCCACGCGGTGAGGAAGGCGATGACGTCGTGCTGCGTCGTCTCCTCGATCTCCGCGACCCGCTCGGGGGTGGGCGGCGGGGCGTTGCGCACCGGCTCGACGACGTCGGCGGGGACCCGGCCGGCCGCCGCGTGCGCCTCCAGGACGAGCGTCTCGACCCGGCACCACAACTCGTACTTGTGCTGGTCGCTCCATACCCGGCCCATCTCGGGCAGGGTGTAACGGTCGATCATGCGGGCACCGCGGGGCACTGATCAGTTCGGGACGACACGGGCCCATCTTCCCGCACGACCTGGCAGGCTCACCCTGACCCCTGCTCCCGACCGCCTGGAGGACCTCGATGTTCCAACGGGCGACCCGTCTCCTCGAGCGGGCGCGGGAGCGCATCCGGGCCGCCGAGCAGGACCCGCACGCCTGGCCCGACACCCGGGTGGTGCTGGTCATGGACGACGAGCTCCACGGTCACCTGGAACCCGACACCAGCGGGCCGGACGACGCCAGCTCCGACGGCACGGGGACTCCGGTCGTCAGTCGGGTGGAGACGCCGACCCCGGCTCCGGACACGGCACACCCGGGGGCACCGGGGCAGCGCGACCCGGCGTCGGACAGCGCGGCCCCGGGCAACGGCCTGCCGTCGGTCGGCGCCCCGGACAGCAGGGCCCCGGACATCGACATCCCCGGCGGCATCAGCGGCCCGCCCCGGCCCGGCGGGCCCCCACCGCGTCCGGGTCGGGACCGCAGGCGGGGCAGCCTGCTCGGGCCCGATGTCCCGGTGGCCGCCGACCAGTCCGTGCCCAACGGGCTCCGGATCGCCGCCGCGTGGTCCTGGCGCTGCGTGATGGTCGTCGCCGCGCTCTACCTGCTGTTGCAGGCCACGGCCTATCTGACCGTCGTCATCGTCCCGGTGTTCATCGGCCTCCTGCTGGCCGCCCTCCTGCAGCCCGGCGCGGCTGCCCTGCGCCGCCACGGCTGGTCGGACTCGCTGTCCGCCCTGACCATGCTGGTCGTCGGCCTCGGCGTGGTCGCGGGGATCATCACCCTCGTCGTGGAGCAGTTCGCAGCCGGCTACAACGACCTCGCCGACCAGGTGGGCCAGGGACTCGCCCAGATCCAGGACCTGGCCGTCCGCACCTTCCCGATCTCACAGAACCAGATCAACGAGGCCGTGGCCGGCGCCCAGGACGCCATCGTGGCCAACCGCTCCCTGCTCACGACCGGAGCCCTGACCACAGCGGCCACGGTCGGTGAGGTCTTCACCGGCGCGCTGCTGA
>JAOPVN010000394.1 GCA_025966175.1 Modestobacter sp.
GCCTCCTTGCGGGGCACGCGCAGGCCGGCGACGGTCACCCCGGCGCCGGTGGCCAGGTGCTGGTCGATCATCTGCGCCGGGTCCATCCGGTACACGTGGTCGGCACCGAAGACGACGACGATCTCGGGACGGTCGTCGTAGATCAGGTTGAGGCTCTGGTAGATCGCGTCGGCGCTGCCGGTGTACCAGCGCGGGCCGAGTCGCTGCTGCGCCGGCACCGGGGTGATGTAGCTGCCGAGCAGCTGCGACTTCCGCCAGGTGGTGGTGATGTGCCGGTCCAGCGAGTGGCTCTTGTACTGGGTGAGCACCGCGATCCGCCGGATGTCGGCGTTCACCAGGTTGGAGAGCACGAAGTCGATGAGCCGGTAGTTCCCACCGAAGGGCACCGCGGGCTTGGCCCGGTCCTGGGTCAGCGGGGCAAGCCGCTTCCCCTCACCACCTGCCAGCACGATACCGAGAACCCGAGGACCGCCACGCATGAACGCAAGGTATCGGCTGCGGAGTGGCTTCGCCCCCTCGACCGTTCCGTTCACCACCTAGGGTTGGTCGCGTGCGCGTCGGAGTGATCACCCGGGAATGGCCGCCGGACGTCTACGGAGGGGCGGGGGTGCACGTCGAGCACCTGGTCGCGGCCCTGCGCGGACTGGACAACGGGCCGGAGATCGAGGTCCATGCCTTCGGTGGTCCGCGCCCGGACGCGATCGGACACGGGGTGCCGGCCGGCCTGCAGGCGGCCAACGGCGCACTGCAGGCGGTGGGTGTCGACGTCGAGATCGCGGCCGCGCTGACCGACGTCGACCTGGCCCACTCGCACACCTGGTACGCCAACCACGCCGGGCACCTGGCCAAGCTCGTGCACGGCATCCCGCACGTGGTCACCGCCCACTCCCTGGAGCCGCGCCGGCCGTGGAAGGCCGACCAGCTCGGCGGCGGCTACCGGCTCTCCTCGTGGGTGGAGCGCACCTCCTACCTCGACGCCGACGCGGTGATCGCGGTCAGCCGGGGCATGCGCGCCGACGTGCTGGACGTCTACCCCGACCTGGACCCCGCCAAGGTGTTCGTCGTCGGCAACGGGGTCGACGCGCAGGCCTACCGCCCGGTCGAGGCGCCCGACGTGGTCCGCTCGCTGGGCGTGGACCCGGACCGGCCCTACGCGCTGTTCGTCGGCCGGATCACCCGGCAGAAGGGGCTGATGCACCTGCTGGCCGCCGCCGAGCAGTTGCCGCCGGAGGCCGGGCTCGTGCTCTGTGCCGGCGCCCCGGACACCCCGGCCGAGCGCACGCAGGTCGCCGACGCCATCGCCGAGCTGCAGTCCCGCCGCTCGGGCGTGGTGTGGATCGAGCAGATGCTGCCGCGCGAGCAGCTCGTGCCGCTGATCACCGGCGCGACGGTGTTCGTCGTCCCGTCGGTCTACGAACCGCTGGGCATCGTGAACCTGGAGGCCGCGGCCTGCGGGACGGCGGTCGTGGCCAGCGACGTCGGCGGCATCCCCGAGGTCGTCGACGACGGCCGCACCGGGCTGCTGGTGCACTACGACCCCGACCGCCCGGCCGAGTTCGCGGCGGGGCTGGCCGCCCGGATCAGCGAGCTGCTGGCCGACCCGGCGCGGGCCGCGGCGATGGGCACCGCCGGGCGCGAGCGGGTGCTGGCCGAGTTCGGCTGGCCGGCGATCGCCCAGCAGACGGTGCAGGTCTACGAGGCGGTCCTGGCCGGCCGGAGCTGAGCTCCTCCCCGCAGGACCGGGGACGACGACTGGCGCCGGCGTCCCCGGATCAGGTCAGCCGGTCCGCTGGGCTTCCCCGCGGGACGGAGGACCGCCGTCGGGCTCCGAGCCGTCCAGCGCGCAGCGGCCGCGGCCGTCCGCCTTGGCCCGGTAGAGCGCCGCGTCCGCACGTCGCATCACCTGCGAGGCCAGTTCGCCCGGTTCGTGCTGGGCCACCCCCACGGACAGCGCCGTGTGGGAGGAGGCCCGGCGGAGCTCCTCGACGACCTGGAGCGCGGCCGGTCCCTGGTGCGCCGGCAGCAGCAGCGCGAACTCGTCGCCGCCGTGCCGCGCCAGCAGCGCACCGCGGGGCAACCGCGATCCCCAGTCCGCGGCCACCGAGCGGAGCAGCTCGTCACCGGCCGCGTGCCCGTGCTCGTCGTTGACCGCCTTGAAGTGGTCGACGTCGACCAGCGCGACGGAGAACTGCGCTCCGGTGCGGGTGGACACCCGCATCGCCTCGTCCAGTGCGTCGTCGAAGCCCCGCCGGTTGGCCAGCCCGGTGAGCCCGTCCAGGCTGGCGCTCGACGCGCGCTGCACCAGCGTGGCCACGACCAGCGCGACCGTCGCGGTGACGACGGCCAACGCGACGACCGGGCCGGCCGGCACCCCGCGGACGGAGAGGACGACGGTGCAGGCCCCGATCGCGGTGACCAGGTGCGCCAGCGCGAGGGGCGGGGGAAACAGGAAGAAGGCGGCGACGGCGACGAAGGAGTAGATGCTGGCCAGCGCCATCGCGGCCGTGCCGTCGGGCGCGGCGGAGACCACGCAGCTGACCAGCGCCGTGCCGAGCAGGACGAGGGCGTGGAACGCCGGCCGTGGCAGCCACTGGCCCCAGCAGACGACGCACGCGCCGGTGACCATCGCCAGCGGGCCGATCACGGTGAGCACCACGGAGGATCCGGCGCCTCCTGACGGGAGGACGACGATCGCGACGACGGCGAGCCCGCCCATCAGGTAGAGCGCCCCGATGACCGGTCCGATGACGCGCGCGGTCGCCACCTCGGGCGCGCTACGCCTCCACCACATGCCGCCTCATCGGTCCGCGAACTGGGGACACCGGAGTCGCCTCCTGATGGCCGCCCCACCGGGGTGACCGCCGGGGACCGCTCCCGGCTTCTTCGGGCCACAGGTCCTGTTGCGCGCAATCTAGCGGCGGTGAGGGCTGGTCTCCCCGGTCGATGCCCCGGTGCCCCTCCGAAGGGGTCAGACGCCGGTGGCCGGTCGTGCTGGCCCGGCCACCGGCATCCGCTCAGAGCTCCGGCTTGAGCTGCACCTTCACGAAGCCGTCCGCCTTCTCCTGGAACGCCTTGTAGGCCTCGGGCGCCTGGGACAGCGGCAGCCGGTGGGTGGCGAAGGTGTCGACACCCAGCGGGTCCCCGTCGGTGAGCAGCGGCATGATCTCCGGGATCCAGCGCTTGATGTTCGCCTGGCCCATGTGCAGCTGGATCTGCTTGTCGAACAGCGTGATCATCGGCATCGGGTCGGCCGCCCCGCCGTAGACGCCGGAGATCGAGATGGTGCCGCCGCGCCGCACGATGTCGATCGCTGAGTACAGCGCGTTCAGCCGGTCGACACCGGCCTCCTTCATCACCGGCGCGGCGATCGCCCGCGGCAGCAGTCCGGCCGCCTTCTGCACGAAGCCGGTCGCCGGGGAACCGTGCGCCTCCATGCCGACCGCGTCCAGCACCGAGTCCGGCCCACGGCCGTCGGTCATGTCCCGGATGGCGTCGCCGAGGTCGTCCTCGTGCTCACGCAGGTCGATGACCTCGATGCCGCGCGCGGCCACGCGGGCCAGCCGCTCGGGCACCAGGTCGACCCCGATCACGCGGTAGCCCTTGTGCTGACCGATCCGGCAGGCGAAGTCGCCGATCGGCCCCAGCCCGAGGACGACGAGGGTGCCACCGTCGGGCACGTTCGCGTACTCCACGCCCTGCCACGCGGTGGGGAGGATGTCCGAGAGGTAGGCGAACCGGTCGTCGGCCGGCCCCTCGGGCAGCTTGATGTGGGTGAACTGCGCCTGCGGCACCCGCAGGTACTCCGCCTGCCCGCCCGGCACCTCGCCGTAGAGCTTGGAGAAGCCGAACAGCGCCGCGCCCATCCCCTGGTCGCGCACCTGGGTGGTCTCGCACTGCGTGTAGAGCTGCTGGTCGCACATCCAGCAGTGCCCGCAGGAGATCTGGAAGGGGATGGCGACCCGGTCTCCGATCTCGAGGTCGCCGGTCTCCGAGCCCACCTCCACGACCTGGCCCATCGCCTCGTGACCGAGCACGTCACCGACGCCCATGAAGGGCGACAGCGGGTCGTACAGGTGCAGGTCCGAGCCGCAGATGTTGGTCGTGGTCACGCGGATCACGGCATCGGTGGGCGCCTGCACGAAGGGGTCGTCCACGGTCTCGACGCGGACGTCCTGCTTGCCGTGCCAGGTCACTGCCTTCATGGGTCTCCCGTTCATCGGGACGCATCGGTGCGTCGTCCCGGGACGGGTGCCCTCGGCCGACCAACGCAAAACGGTGGCTGCCACCCCGTGGGAGCCGCCGGGCCGTCGGACGGTGCTGGTCAGACGGCGGCGGTGCCGATCAGGCCCTTCCGGGTCACCAGAGCGGCGAGCTCCTCCTCCGACAGAGACCCGGTGCCCTCGGGACGGCGGGGCAGCACCATGTACCGCGACTCCGCGCTGGCGTCCCACACCGCGATCGACGTCCCGGCAGGCAGCTCGAGCCCGAACTCGGCCAGCACGCCCCGCGGGTCGCGGACCACCCGCGAGCGGTAGGCCTCGCTCTTGTACCAGCTGGGTGAGGGCCCGAGCAGCGCGATCGGGTAGCAGGAGCACAGCGTGCAGACGACGACGTTGTGCTGCTGCTCGGTGTTGGCGACGACCTTCAGCCGCTGCTCCTGGAGACCACCGGCCATCGACAGCCCGACCTCGCGGATCGCCGCGTTGGCGTCGGCCAGCAGCCGGGCAGCGAACCCCGGGTCCACCCAGGCGCGGGCCACGATCCGCGCGCCGTTGGCCGGGGTGCCCCCGGCGAGGAACTCGTCGATCCGGGTGTCGATCTCCCCGGCGTCCAGCAGGCCGCGCGCCTCCAGCAGCGCCTCGACGTGCCGGACCTCCGCGGAGATGACCGAACTGGAGTGGTCGCCGCTCATGAGCTCTCCTCGATCGGGGTCAGGTAGTCCTCCCACAGCTCCACGGTCACCGTGTGGTCGCCGGCGCCGAACAACTCGGCCGCCGGGAACTGCACGTGGTAGACCGCCTGCGGCTGCGGGCTGAGGCCGTGCGCGCGGTCGTCGGCCAGCGGGTGCCGGCCGGCCCGCTCGACGACCACGCCGGCGGCGCCGCGCGCATAGCGCGGCAGCCGGGTGTGCCCGGCGGGGTCGGTGGCGCGGGTGCGCACCCGGTCGCCCGGGGTGAACCGGTCAGTGCCCATGCGGCAGCTCGAGCTCCGCGGCGTCCGCCACGCCCTTCTCGGCCAGCAGCGTGGTGATCGCGGCGAACCAGCGCTCGTAGTACGAGGCGGCCAGGTAGCGCTCGACCGGCAGCCGCTCCTGGGCGTCGCGGAACTCGTCGAGGTTGTAGACGCCCCGCTTGATCAGCGCGCCGTTGAGCGCGAAGACGTGCGCCTCCCAGTCGGAGTGGAACGGCGGCTCGTCGGGCTCCTCGATGATCGCCGGGAACCCGGCCATCCCGCCCACGTCGTTGATCCGGCTCATCGCCGCTCCTCCTCCGCCTCGCCGACGACGGGCCCGCCCGCCTCGGCCACCAGCAACAGTCCGTAGGCCGCGACCGTGGTGGCGTCGTCCACCACCCCGGTCCGGATCAGTTCAGCGAGCTCTGCCCGGGTCACGTGCCGGTGCACCATGTCGAGCTCGCTCGGTTCGCGGTCGGTCGGCCCACAGGTCAGGTCCTCGGCGAGGAAGACGTCGAAGCCCTGGCTGGAGAAGCCGTTGGCGGTGGACAGGTGGCCCAGTCGGGCGAGCCGACCGGCCAGCAGGCCGGTCTCCACCCGCAGCTCCGCGCGGGCGAGGTCGGACGGCGAGCCGCTCCGGCCGGGCGGCCATCCGCCCATCGGGAACTCCAGCGTCCGGCGGCCCACCGGGTAGCGGTGCTGTTCCACCATCCAGAAGCCGTCGTCCTCCCGCGGCACGGCGACGGCGAAGTCGGGCTTGTCGACGACGCCGTAGGTGCCCGGTGACCCGTCGGCCTGCTCGACCACGTCCTCACGGACGGTCATCCACGGGTTCTCGTACACGATCCGGCTGGAGAGCTGGCGCACGTCCCGAGCATGCCCCACTCGGGCCGGCTCAGGGCCAGATGGAGGCGACGATGATCGCGGAGACCGCCAGTGTCGCGGCGGCGTTCACCAGGCTGGCCGGGTGGAAGGGCACCTGCATCAGCAGGTCGCCGAGCTTGCCGGGGGTGAGCAGGTCGAGGACGACGAAGGCGACGACCTGCAGCGCGATCCCCACCAGCCCGAAGACGACGGTGTACCCCAGCGCCGTCCCGAAGCCGCTCGTGGCGTTGGTCCAGATCGTGGTGAAGGCAATGGCGCCCTGCCCGAGGAAGCCCGCCGCCAGGGCGATGCCGGCGTTGATCGAGCGCTCCTCGTAGATGTGCCGGGCGAGGTGACCGGGGGTGAGCAGGTCGAGGGCGATCGCGCCCACGACGAGGAGCAGGAGGCCGACGCCGGTGTAGGCGACGGCGTATCCGATGCTGGCCAGCACAAAAGACCTCCGGGGTCGGGACGGCGGAGCGCGCCTGGAGCCTAGGGCCAACGCCACGGCGCCCGATGGAACAGCCCCCAGGCGGGCGGTGCTGCACCCGCCGTGTGGCAGCTCTCCCTCCTCGATCGGTCGCGCACCCGCGTCGGTGAACCGGATGCCGCGGCGCTCGCCGGCACCCTCGAGCGCGCGGTGCACGCCGAGCAGCTCGGCTTCGACCGGTTCTGGGTCGCCGAGCACCACGGCGTCCCCGGCGTCGCCGGTGCGGCACCGGCCGTGCTGCTGGCCGCGATCGCCGGACGGACGACGACGATCCGGCTCGGCTCGGCCGGGGTGATGCTGCCGCACCACCAGCCGCTCGTGGTCGCCGAACAGTTCGCGACCCTGTCGGCCTTCGCCCCCGGCCGGGTCGACCTGGGGCTGGGCCGCTCCCCCGGCTTCACCCCGCCGGTGCGCCGCGCGCTGCGGGAGACCGAGCGGGACTTCGCCGCCGACCTCGGCGAGCTGCGCGCCTTCCTCACCGGGACGGCGGAGATCACCGTCCACCCGCAGCCGGCCACCGCGGTGCCGATGCACGTGCTGGCCACCCGCCGTGGCCTGCAGGTCGCCGCCGGGCTCGGGCTGCCGGTCATCGTCGGCGGGCCGCTGCTCGGGGTGGCCGGCTCGGGGCGGGCGGGCGAGTCCCAGCCGGGGCTGGCCGCACTGGCCGGCTACCGCCGTGCCTTCCGGCCCTCGGCGCAGCAGCCGGAGCCGCGGGTGTCGATCAGCCTCGACGTCCTGGTCGCCGGCACCGCGGCGGAGGCCGCCGACCTGCTGCTGCCCGAGGCGTGGGCGATGGCGCAGGCCCGCACGACCGGCGCGTTCCCCGCGCTGGAGCCGGTGGCCGCGATCCGGGCACGCAGCCTCACCCCGCGGCAGCAGGAGTACGTCGAGCAGACCGCGGCGGGAGCGATCGCCGGCACCCCCGATCAGGTCGCCGACCGGCTCACCGAGCTGCTCGACCGGACCGGGGCCGACGAGCTGGTCGCCTCCAGCAGCACCTTCGACCGCGCCGCGCTGGCCGCCTCCGACGCGGCGCTGGCGGAGCTGTTCGGCCTGCCTGCAGGGGCCCGCGCGAGCCTGCGAGCGATGGGGGGCAGGTAGGTCCTTCCTCAGTCCACCGCGGGCAGCGCCGCGGCGATCGCGTCGCCGTCCCGGCCGTAGACGACCGGCACCTCCCCGAACCGCTCCACCCGGGCTGCCGCGTCGGTGACATCCCGCAGCAGCACCGCTCTCACCCGGTCGGGCTGCGCGCGGGCGAACTCCTCGTACAGCGCCGGGTCGTGCTCGCCGGTGTCGCCGACCAGCGTCCACCGCACGCCGGGCAGGTCGGCCGCCAGCCGCCGCAGCGCGGCGCGCTTGTGCGACCGGCCGTCGCGGAACCAGCGGGTCGGCGTCGGACCCCAGTCGGTGAGCAGCAGCGCGCCGGGCGGGTAGCCGCTGTGCTCGAGGAACCGGCCGAGCGGGCCGGCCAGGTTCCACGGCCCGTTGCTCACGTAGACCACGGGCACGTGCGGCGCGTCCGAGGTCAGCTCCCGCAGCAGCCGCACCATGCCGGGCACCGCCTGCCGGCCGGTCATCGGCTGCACGAAGGTGCGCCAGGCCGCCCGCAGCGGCGTGGCGATCCCGGTGACCAGCACCGTGTCGTCGATGTCGCAGACCACCCCGCGGGCAGCATCCGGGGAGGCCAGGTGGACGACAGCCACGGACTCGCGCGACCCGGCCCGCAGCACCACCGGCACGGCGCCGGCGTCGGGGAGGTCCACCCGCAGGGTCACGTCGATCAGGCCGTCGTCGTCACTGCGCACCACCGTGCGCTGCCCGGCGATCTCCACCACCACCGCGGTGCCGGGGCTCTCCAGGGTCAGGAAGCGCTGCCAGCCGGGCACCGCCCGCCGGTCCTCCGGGTGGGTGCCGGCGGGCGCCAGCAGCACCCGCCCCAGGACGCGCACCCGTCCGCCGCTGCCGTAACCGGGGTGGGCCAGCACCGCCGGCGTCCACCCGGCGCGGCGGGCCACCCGGGACGCCAGGTCGCGGAGCGCGGCGTCCCCGCGACGGGCCAGAGCGGGGAGGGAGACCATCCCGGCAGCCTGCCACCACCCGAACACACAGCCGGTTCGCCGCCAACTGGGGGCGACTGCGCAGTGCCCCGGACGGAGGCCCGGAAGGTCCTCGACTCCTGGGAGGGCATCACCGAGGTCCGCCCGGTCCGCCGACGGTGCACTGAGCCAGTGGCTACCGTGGCGGCGTGGCCCGGGTCGTCGTCATCGGCGCCGGCCTCGGTGGGCTGGCGGCCACCGCCCGGCTCGCCACCGCCGGGCACGCGGTCACCGTGCTGGAGCAGGCGCCGCGGGTCGGCGGCAAGCTCGGCTGGTTCGCCCGCGACGGGCACGGCTTCGACACCGGCCCCAGCCTGCTGACCCTCCCGCAGGTGTTCGAGGACCTCTTCGCCGCCACCGGTGACCCGCTGGACCGGGTGCTGGATCTCCAGCGGCTGGACCCCGCGGTCAACTACCGGTTCGCCGACGGGACGACGACCGCGATGCCGGGGCGGCTGGACTCGATCCCCGCCCGGCTGGACGACGACCTCGGCGCGGGCACCGGCGCCCAGTGGGCGGCGCTGCTGACCCGGGCAGAGGCGATGTGGCGGGCGACCGAGCAGCCGTTCCTGCGCTCCCCGCTCGCCGGCGCCGCGACCCTCGCCCGGCTCGCCCTGCAGGCCGCCGACCTCCG
>JAOPVN010000447.1 GCA_025966175.1 Modestobacter sp.
GAGGTCATGGCCGGGTACGACTGGTACCCACCGCTGGACGGCGTGCCGGTCGAGAACGCGGTCGAGGCCTACGCAGGAGTCTTCATCGACCGCCCGCACAGTGAGCTGGCCGGGATCCTCTCCGAGCGCTGGATGACGACCGAGGACGTCAGCCGGGCCTTCGTCGCCGAGCACTTCGCCCGGCCGGGGGCCGAGACCACCCTGGACCGGGCGTTGCGGCTGGACTCGACGATCATGCTGGTCGACGACCCGGTCAAGCGGGTGGACAACATGACGATGGCGTGGGGTCTGGAGGCCCGGGTGCCGTTCCTCGACCACGAGTTCGTGGAGCTGGCCGCGGCCGTCCCGCCGGAGCTGAAGCTGCTGCACGGCGGTAAGGGCGTGCTCAAGGACGCCGCCCGCAAGGTCATCCCCGCCGACGTGATCGACCGGCCGAAGGGCTACTTCCCGGTGCCGGCGATCATCGATCTGCAGGGCGAGTACCTCGAGACGGTGCGCGCGGCGCTGCACGCACCCGAGGCGCGCGAACGTGGCCTCTTCCGGACCGAGTACGTGGACCGGTTGCTGGCCGAACCGAACACCCATCGCACCACGCTGGGGGCCAACCAGCTCTGGCAGGTGGGCCTGCTGGAACTCTGGCTGCAGCGCCACGGGATCCGCTGACCGCGCGACGCCGCGCGTCAGGGGTCCGGTCCGCTCTGCCGATGCCGGGGACGACGACGTCCACCGGCAGCTCCGCACCGCCCGTACCCGCCGAGGAGGTGACATGACCGACGCTCTGCGCACGGCCGGACTGTCCACCGAGGTCCGCCTGGCCATCGCCGAGATCGCCGGCGCCGCCGGTGCGTGGTGCCCCACGCTCGCGCCGACCGGCGACCGGGTGGCCTACGTCAGCGACCGCTCCGGTCTGCCCCGGCTGGAGGTCTCCACCCTGGACCAGCAGACGCCGCCCGCGGTGCTGTCCGGCCCGGAGGAGGAGGTCGTCTCGGTCGCCTGGTCCCCGGACGGCGAGTGGCTGGCGTACCTGGTCAGCCCGGGTGGCTCGATCTGCGCGCAGCTGTGGGCCGTGCGCCCCGACGGCACCGAGCGCCACCTGGTCGCGGGGGAGGACCCGCGGTCCACCGTCTTCGCCGGTGGCTGGACGGCCGGGGCCGGCCACTACGTCTGCTCGATCGCCCCCGGGGACGGGCCCGGCGCCGACGTCGTCCTGGTCGACGTGGCCAGCGGCGCTCGGCGGACGCTGGCCACCGGTGGCTTCCTGTCGGTGACCGCGGTCGCCGCCGACGAGCGCACCGTGCTGGCCCGGCGGGGCCCGCGTGGACACCGGCACATCGTGCTGGTGGACGTCGCCAGCGGTGTCCAGCGGCGGGTGATCCCGCTCGGTGCCGCCGGCGGAACGTCCTCGGAGGACGGCCGGTTCGCCCTGGACGGCCGTGCGGTCTACCTCCGCGCGGGCCTGCCCCGGCAGCCCGGCGTGCCCCGCAGTGACCGGGCCGGCCTGGTCCGGGTGCCGCTCAGCGAGGACCGCGTGCCGGGCCCGGGCGAGGTGCTCATCGCCCGCCCGGACGCCGACCTGGACGCCTATGCCGTGCGCGCCGACGGCACCGTGGTCTGTGTCTGGAACGCCGACGGGGTCACCGAGGTGGAGGTCCGCGACCTCGCCGAGGGCTCGCTGCGCCGCGCCGTCCCGCTGCCCCAGCCGGTGATGCCCGGCTGGTCGCTGTCGGCCGACGGCCGCACGCTGCTCGCCGAGCTCACCGGTCCGCTGTCGCCGCGCTCGCTGTGGCTGGTCCCGCTGGACGACGAGGGGGAGCCGGTCGCGCTGCCATCGACGCCGCGCCGCCCCGACCCGCACCTGCTGGTCACCCCCGAGCACCGCCGGTATCGCGCGCACGACGGCACCCAGCTGGACGGCTGGCTCTACGTGCCGCCGGGGGTGCACGGCGGCAACCGCACGGTGATCAGCTTCCACGGCGGCCCGGAGGGGCAGGAGCGGTCGGACTTCCACCCGGTCGCCCAGTCGCTGGTCGCCGCCGGCCTCACCGTCTTCGCGCCGAACGTGCGGGGTTCGGGTGGGCACGGGGCGGCGTTCATGGCCGCCGACGACCTCGGGGCCCGGGAGGCCTCCTTCGACGACGTCGTCGCGACCGTCGAGCACCTGGTCGAGTCGGGCGTGGCACTGTCCGGCCAGATCGGCGCGCACGGCTGGTCCTACGGCGGATACCTGACGCTGGTCGCGCTCACCCGCTGGCCGGACCTGTTCGCCGCCGGGGCGACGCTGGCCGGGATGAGCGACCTGCGCACCTTCTTCGCGGGGACCGAGCCGTGGATGGCGGCCGCCTCGGTGACCGAGTACGGCGACCCGGTCACCGACCGGGACATGCTCGCCGCGATCTCCCCGATGACGATGCTGGACCGGCTCTCCGCGCCGGTGCTGCTGACCCACGGCGACCGGGACACCAACGTCCCGGTGCTGGAGTCGATCCAGGCGCACCAGGAGCTCACCGCGCTCGGCGCCCCCGCCGAGCTGCTGCTCCTGAAGGGTGAAGGCCACACGATCGTGGGACGGGAGAACCTGCTGCACCTGTCCGAGCGGGTGGCCGAGTGGTTCGATCGATGGTTGTGACCCCGCGATGACTCCCAGCCCCGGCGTCTTCGCCCGTTACCCCGGTTCCGCCGGGGACGAGGCGGTGGGGCCGGACGGCTCGCTGCGGACGGTCTACGAGCCGGTGGCGGAGGTGCTCGACGACCTGGGCGGGGTGGGCATCACCGCCGTCGTCGGCGCCGTCGCCCAGGAGCGCCGGATGCGCGGCGTCGTCTTCGGCAGCTACGTCGACGGCCGGCTGGAGGAGCGGGCCTTCCCGCTCTGCCCGGTGCCTCGGGTGCTCTCGGCCGCGGACTGGGACCACCTCTCGCGCGGTGTGGAGCAGCGGACCCGGGCACTCAACGCTTTCCTCGCCGACGTGTACCGCCCGGCCGGGCGGCGGCGCACCGACAGCGACCAGCACTCCGAGGTGGTGCGCGCCGGCGTCGTCCCGGAGTGGATCGTCACCGCCAGCCCCGGGCACCGGCCGGCCGCCGTCGGCCTGGCCGCGGCCGGCCAGCAGCGGATCACCGTCTCCGGACTGGACCTGCTGCACGGGCCGCGTGGCTGGGTGGTCCTGGAGGACAACCTGCGGGTGCCGTCGGGGATCGGGTACGCCCTCACCAACCGGGACAGCGGCCGGGCCGCGCTGCCGCAGCTGTACGCCGAGGCCGAGGCCGCCGGTCTGGTCGACCCGGGGGAGGCGGTGGCGCTGCTGCGGGCCGCGCTCGCCGACGCTGCACCGGCCGGGTGCACCGGCGTTCCGCAGCTCGGGCTGCTCACCGACGGCCCGCACAACTCCGCCTGGTTCGAGCACCAGCTCCTGGCCGCTGCGATCGGCATCCCGATCGTGACCCCCGATGCGCTCTGGCCGACCCCCACCGGCGGGATCGCGGTGCAGGTGAACGGCGAGCGGATCCCGATCGACGTCCTCTACCGGCGGTTCGACGAGGCCGACCTCGCGGCCCACCTGACCCCCAGCGGCACCCCGGTGGACGTGCTGCTCGGGGAGGCGGTGCGCGCCGGCAAGCTGGCGATGGCCAACGTGCCCGGCAACGGCGTCGCCGACGACAAGGCCACCTACCGCTACGTGCCGGAGATGATCCGGTTCTACCTGGCCGAGGAGCCGGTGCTGGAGACGGTGCCCACGTGGCTGCTGGCCGCCGAGGCGGACCTGGCCGAGGTGCGCGACCGGCTGCACGAGCTGGTCGTCAAGCCGGTCGACGGGTACGGCGGCCAGGGCGTGGTCTTCGGGCCGCTGTGCTCGGCCCCGGAGCTCGCCGAGCTGCACGCCCAGGTGCTCGCCGCACCGCACCGCTTCGTCGCCCAGGAGCCGGTCGACTTCTCCACGGTGCCCACCGTCATCGACGGCATGGTCGTGCCGCGACGCGCGGACCTGCGGGTCTTCGCCGTCGCCGGGACGACGACCCAGACGTTGCCGGCCCCGCTGACCCGGGTGGCGCTCACCGAGGGTTCGCTGCTGGTCAACTCCAGCCAGGGCGGCGGCAGCAAGGACACCTGGATCCTGCCCCACTGAGGAAGGACCCCGTCCTCCTCACCCCTCGCAAGCTCGGGGCGAGCCTCGGGACGGGGCCTTACAGCTGGCCGACGACGTGCTCGATGCAGGCGGTCAGCGCGCTCACGTCGTCCGGGTCGACCGCGGGGAACATGCCGATCCGCAGCTGGTTGCGGCCGAGCTTGCGGTACGGCTCGGTGTCCACGACGCCGTGCGCCCGCAGCGTCTTGGCGATCAGCGCCGCGTCGACCGACTCGTCGAAGTCGATGGTGCCGACGACGTAGGACCGCTCCTCGACCCGGGTGACGAAGGGCTGGGTGTACTCGGTCTTCTCCGCCCAGTCGTACAGCCGGCTCGAGGACTCCTTGCTGCGGCCCACCGCGGCCGACAGCCCACCGAGGCCCAGCATCCAGTCGATCTGGTCGGCGAGCAGGAACAGCGTGGCGACCGCAGGGGTGTTGTAGGTCTGGTCCTTGGAGCTGTTGTCCACGGCGATCGACAGGTCCAGGAACCCGGGGATCCAGCGGTCGGAGGCCTTGATCTCCGCGACCCGCTCCAGCGCCGGCGCAGACATCAGCGCCAGCCACAGGCCGCCGTCGCTGGCGAAGGACTTCTGCGGGGCGAAGTAGTAGACGTCGCTCTGGGCGATGTCGACCGGCAGGCCGCCGGCGCCGGAAGTGGCGTCGATGAGCACCAGGGCGTCGGCATCCGCGCCGGCCGGGCGGCGGACGGGGGCCATGACGCCGGTCGAGGTCTCGTTGTGCGCCCAGGCGTAGACGTCCACCCCGGCCTCGGCGGTGGGCAGCGCCAGCGAGCCGGGATCGGCCTTCGCGATGACCGGGTCGTCGAGGAACGGCGCCTCGGCGACCCCGGAGGCGAACTTCGCGGAGAACTCGCCGTAGGTGCCGTGCGCGCTGCGCCGGCGCACGAGGCCGATCGTGGCGGCGTCCCAGAACGCCGTCGT
>JAOPVN010000458.1 GCA_025966175.1 Modestobacter sp.
CTCCCCGGCCGGCCGCTCGCGGCAGCCAACACCGCCGTGCCCTCGCCCGAGCAGCCGCACCTGGCGCTCTGGCAGGCGCTGACGACGCTGCGCGAGCACCGCGGCGACGGTCACCTCGCCGCGCTGCTGCAGCGGGAGCTGCTCGGACTGCCGGCGCTCGTGCTCAGCGCGGCGGCCGGGACGACGTCGGCCGAGTGGCTGCAGAAGGCGCGGGGCTGGTCCCCGGAGGAGTGGGCGGCCGCGGCCGGCGCGCTGACCGAGCGGGGCTTGCTGGCCCACGGCGAGCTGACCGCCGAGGGGCTGGCGATCCGCGCCGCCGTCGAGGCCGACACCGACCGGCTGGCGCTGGGGCCCTGGGCAGCGCTCGGGGACGTCGGCTGCGACCGGCTTGCCGCGCTCCTCGTGCCGGTGCGCCGGGCCGTGATCGCCGCCGGGGACTTCCCGGCGCACAACCCGATCGGCGTCCCCGACCCCGACTGAGCGGCCTCGTGCAGGGGCCCGCCGCGAGCGTGCGAGTGGTGCACGAGGGTCCTTCTTCAGGTGATCCGGCTGCGCTCCGTGGGGTACTCGGCGTGCGCGCCCTCGTCGAGCACGCGGCGCAGCCGGTCCATGGCGTCCCAGACGTCGACGAACCGCGTGTAGAGCGGAGCCGGCCCCAGCCGCAGCCGGTCGGGGGTGCGGAAGTCCGGGACGACGCCACGGTCGATCAGTGCCTGGGTCAGCTGCCAGGCCCGCGGGTGGGCCAGGCTCACGTGCGATCCCCGCCGGTCCGCCTCCCGGGGCGAGGCCACCGTGACACCGTGCGCGGCGAGCCGGTCGTCGGCGAGTGCGATCACCAGCTCGGTCAGCGCCCGCCCCTTGGCGACCAGCCGGTCGATGCCGGCCTCCGCGGTGAGCCGGGCGCCGACCTCCACGGCGGCCATGGCGAGCACCGGGGGAGTGCCGACGGCGAACCGGTCCACGCCGTCCGCCGGGTCGTACGCCGTCCCCATCGCGAACTGATCACGCTGCCCGAACCACCCCCAGATCGGCTGGCGCAGCTGCTCCTGCAGCTCGCGGCGCACGTACAGGAAGGCCGGGGCGCCCGGGCCGCCGTTGAGGTACTTGTAGGTGCACCCGACGGCGAGGTCCGCGCCGGCGGCGGTCAGGTCGGCCCGCACCGCGCCGGCGCCGTGGCTGAGGTCCCAGACGACGAGCGCCCCGGCGTCCCTGGCCAGCCGGGTGACCGCGGCGATGTCGACGAGCGCGCCGGAGCGGTAGGCCACCTGGGAGAGCACGACGACGGCGACCCGCTCGTCCAGCGCCTCGGTCAGCGCAGCGAGGTCCAGGCCGGTGTCGATGTGCGCGTCGACCTCGCGGACCGTCATGCCACGGGCGGCCGCCACCCCGGCGACGACGTAGCGGTCGGTGGGGAAGTCGTCGGCGCAGCAGACCAGCACGTCGCGGCCCGGGCGGGCGTCGGTCCCGGCGACCAGCAGCTTGTAGAGGTCGACGCTCGTCGTGTCGCTGACCAGCACCTCGCCGGGCCGGGCCCCGAGGACGCCGGCGGCCAGCCCGTCACCGATCCGGCGGGACCGCTCGACCCAGTCGCCCCAGGAACCGATCAGCCCCCGGCCCCACTCCTGCTCGACCACCCGGGCGACGGCGGCGGGGGTGTCCGTCGGCAGCCGGCCCAGCGAGTTGCCGTCCAGGTAGAGGAGCCCGTCGTCGACCCCGACGAAGCGGGCCCGGAACCCGGCGAGCGGATCGGCGGCGTCGAGGGCGGCGGCCGCGGCGCGGGAGAGGTCCACGGCGCCATGCTCTCCCGGGGGTTCAGACGACCTCGTCGAGGAGGTCCTCCAGCGCCATCAGCTGGTCCAGCCGCCACCGGATGGGCAGCGCGTCGACCTGCTGCACCAGCGACGCCGCCTGCTCCTCCGCGGTCGAGCCGGTCAGCACCACGCGCACCTGCCCGGGGGGCTGATTCTCGAACGCCGCCTCGGTGGCGGCGTCGAACGGGAGCGTCGCGGCCTCGGTGAGGCAGCGCTCCTCCAGCTCCTCCACCGCGGTCTGCAACCGGGTGAGGTGGTCCTCGGGGAGCCGGCCCAGCGGGCGGCCGGTCGACAGCTCCAGGGACACCACCGTCCGCGGGTCGGGGACGGCGACCGTGTGCAGGTGACCGTCCGCCGAGAGCCACATGGACGTTCTCCCTCCGTTCCCCGGGCCGGCCCGGGGCATCGCCCGCTAGCGTGCCCGATCGTGACCTCGTCGACCGGCACGCAGCTGCACGACCTCACGGCGCTGGAGCAGGCCGCCGCCGTCCGGGCGCGGGAGGTGAGCCCGACCGAGCTGGTCGAGCACTCCCTGGCCCGGATCGAGGCGCTGGACGCCGGGATCGGTGCCTTCATCACCGTCACCGCGGAGCGGGCCCGCGCCGCCGCGGCCCGGGCCGACCGGGCCGTCGTGGACGGCGCCCACCTGCCGCCGCTGCACGGCGTCCCCACCGCGATCAAGGACCTGAACAACACCGCCGGGGTGCGGACGACGTTCGGCTCCGCGGTGCTCGCCGACTTCGTGCCCGACGTCGACGACGCCGTCGTCACCGCGCTCGAGGCCGCCGGCACCATCAGCCTGGGCAAGACGAACACCCCCGAGTTCGGCTTCCCCTGCTACACGGACAACGACGTCGCCGGGCCGGCCCGCTGCCCGTGGGACCTCTCCCTGCTGGCGGGTGGCTCCAGTGGTGGCGCGGCCGCCGCGGTCGCGGCCGGGCTGCTGCCCTTCGCGCAGGGCTCCGACGGGGGCGGCTCCATCCGCATCCCGGCCGGGATCAACGGGCTGTTCGGGATCAAGCCCAGCCGCGGGCGGGTCAGCAACGCCCCCTACAGCTCCGAGGTGACCGGGTTGGGCGTGCAGGGCCCGCTGGCGCGCACCGTCCGGGACGCCGCCGCGATGCTCGACGCGATGGCCGGACCGGTGACCGGCGACCCGTTCTGGGCCCCACCGCCGCCGGCCGGGGAGTCCTTCCTCGGCTACGCCGACCGACCGCCGGGCCGGCTGCGGATCGGCCGCTACCTGGATTCCGGCATGCCCGGTGCCGACCTGGATCCCGAGGTCCGCGCCGCCTTCGAGGACGCGTCGGCGCTGCTGGCTTCCCTCGGCCACGAGGTGGAGGACCTGCCGGCCCCGCCGCTGACCGAGGGCGTGTTCCCCGCCTTCGAGGTGGTCTGGGCGCTGTCGGGCACCACCCTGCCGGTGCCCGAGGCCGCGGTGCCCCGGCTGCGGCCGCTGACCCGGTTCCTGCGGGAGCGGGGCCTGGCGCTGTCGGCCCAGGACGCCATGGAGGCGATGTTCACCCTCCGGCTCTTCGCCCGCCGCTTCCTCCAGGCGACCAGCCGCTTCGACGTGCTGCTCGCCCCGATCTGCACGCTGCCCCCCCGGCCGGTCGGCTGGTTCGACGCGGACGGCGACGGCGCGGCGGACTTCGAGCGGCAGAAGCGCTACGCCGCCTTCCCGGCCGTCTACAACGTCACCGGTCAGCCGGCGGTCAGCGTGCCGTTGTGGTGGACGGCGTCCGGGCTGCCCATCGGCACCATGCTGGTGGGCCGCCCCGCCGACGAGGCCACGCTCATCTCGCTGGGCGCGCAGCTCGAGGAGGCCCGGCCCTGGGCGCACCGCCACCCCGCGATGTGGTGACGTGACCATGCCGTGACGTGGTGATCCGGGGACTTCCCGGGCCGGTGATCGATCGTCCCGGTAGATTGCGCGCATGCCCGTGATCGAGACCGTGCTCATCTACGGCGTCATCCCGTTGGCGGTCTTCCTGATCTTCGCGGCGCTGACGCTCCTCCCTGGCCGCGGCAAGGACAGGACCAAGTACCGCCCCGGCCAGCCCTGGTCGTATGCGCCGGTCTGGTTCGAGCCGCACCCCGACACCCCGGGTGTGGGCGGTCACGGCGACGACGCTCACGGCGACGCCCACCACGCGCCCGGCCTGGGCGCTACCACCGCCGCGCTGACCATCGGGGAGCACCCGCAGGAGTCGCCCGATTCCGACGCCGCGCGGCGCACCGCCGCCGGTGGCGCCCGCGGGACCTGGTGACCGCGGTGAGCACCACCCCGAACCACGACCCGTCGCCCACCGGAGGCAGCCGCACCATGACCCAGCAGCTCGCGCTCCCGGACAGCAGCACCACCCGGGAGCCGGTGGTGGACGAGGACGCCAACGCCGGACCGTTCTCCTATCAGGACCTCGCCCGGCTCGACGAGGCCCTCACCATGTCCTCGCGCGAGACGGGGCTGCGGTTCACCCTCTACGTCGGCGACCTGGGCACGGGCACCCGGGCGACCGCCGAGGACCTGCACGCCCGCTCCGGCGGCGACACCTCGAACAGCGTGCTCGTGGCGCTCTCCCCGGGCCAGCGCGTGCTGGAGATCGTCACCGGGTCCGCTGCCGCCCGCCGGTTGCCGGACCGGGCCTGCGCCCTGGCGGTGCTGTCCATGACCAGCCGACTCGGCTCCGGCGACCTGGTCGGGGCGATCGTCAACGGCCTGCGGCAGATGTCCGACGGCGCCGGCCACCCCTCCCGCCGCACCCAAGGAAGAAGGACCCTGCTGCCCCCCACGCCTCGCAGGCTCGGCGCGGGCCCCGGCAGCAGGGCCGTTACAGCAC
>JAOPVN010000507.1 GCA_025966175.1 Modestobacter sp.
GACGACGACGCCGACGTGGTCGCCGCCGCCGACGCCGCCGTCTGGGGCGGGATGAGCAACGCCGGGCAGACCTGCATCGGCATCGAGCGGGTCTACGCGACCAGCGCCGTCTACGACCGGTTCGTCGCCGAGGTCACCCGGCAGGTGGCGCAGCTGCGCCCCGGTTCGGACGACGACGCGACCTACGGCCCGATGACCATGGCGAGCCAGACCGACGTCGTCCGCCGACACCTGGACGACGCGACCGGCGCCGGCGGCACCGTCGCAGCCGGCGGCACCGTGGACGGCGGCTTCATCGCCCCCACCGTGCTGCTCGACGTCCCGGAGACCTCCTCCGCCGTGCAGGAGGAGACCTTCGGCCCGACCCTCACGATCGCCAAGGTGCGGGACGCCGAGGAGGCCCTGCAGCGCGCCAACGCCACCCCGCTCGGCCTGGGCGGTTCGGTGTTCAGCGGCTCGACCGCGACGGCGATGGACCTGGCCCGGCGGATGCGCAGCGGCATGACGTCGATCAACTCGGTGCTGACCTTCGCCTCGGTGCCCTCGCTGCCCTTCGGCGGCGTCGGGGAGAGCGGCTTCGGCCGGATCCACGGCGAGGACGGGCTGCGCGAGTTCACCCGGGCCAAGGCGATCACCCGCCAGCGGGTCGGGCTGCCGGTGAACCTGATGAGCTTCGGCCGACCGGCCGCCGCGGCCGACGCGCTCGCCCGGGTCATGGGCCTCGTGCACGGACGGCACCGCTGATGGGCACCTCATTCCGCCAAAATGGCCATTTTGGCGGAGAGGAGCGCGACTTCGACGTCGTCGTCGTCGGCGCGGGTTCCGCGGGGTGCACGCTGGCCGCCCGGCTGACCGAGGACCCGTCGCTGCGGGTGCTGCTGCTGGAGGCCGGCGGGTCCGACGACGTCCTCGAGGTGCAGGTGCCCGCGGCGCTCTACAAGGTGTGGCGCACCCGCCGGGACTGGAACTACGCCACCGACCCGCAGTCCGAGCTCGGCGGCCGGGAGCTGTTCTGGCCGCGCGGCAAGCTGCTCGGTGGCTCGTCGTCGATCAACGCGATGATCTACATCCGCGGAGCCGCGGCCGACTACGACGAGTGGGCGCAGCTCACCGGGGACGACGCCTGGGCCTACGCCCACGTGCTCCCGCTGTTCCGCCGCGGCGAGGACAACTCCCGCGGCGCCGACGAGTTCCACGGCGCCGGCGGCCCGCTGCGGGTGGAGGACCTGCGCTCGCCGCACCGCTGGACCAAGGCCGTCGTCGAGTCCGCGGTCTCGGCCGGCTACCCGCGCAACGACGACTTCAACGGCGCCCGACAGGAGGGGGTGGGCACCTACCAGGTGACCCAGAAGCGGGGACGCCGCTGGTCCGCCGCCGACGCCTACCTGCGGCCCGCCCTGGACCGGCCGAACCTGACCGTGCGCACCGGCGCCCAGGCCACCCGGGTGCTCATCGACGGCAGCCGGGCGACCGGCGTCGAGTACCTCCACGGCGGGCAGCGGCACACCGTGCACGCCGGTCATGAGGTGGTGCTCGCCGGCGGCGCGATCAACTCCCCGCAGCTGCTGATGCTCTCCGGCATCGGGCCGGCCGACCACCTCCGCGAGGTCGGCGTCGACGTCGTCCACGACCTGCCCGGGGTGGGCAGCGGCCTGCAGGACCACCCGCTGGTGCCGACCATCTGGCACGTCCGCTCGGGGAAGTCGCTGTTCCGCGCCGAGTCGGCGTCGGGCTACGCGCAGTGGTTCGGCGCCCGCCGGGGTCCGCTCACCTCCAACCTGGCCGAGGCCGGGCTGTTCACCCGCTCCTCCCCCGAGCTGCCCGAGCCCGACCTGCAGTACCACTTCCTGCCGGTCAAGTTCTGGCGTCAGGCGGAGGTCGACCCCGACGTCGACGCCTTCACCGCCGCCACCGTGCTGGTGCACGTGCACTCCCGCGGCTCGGTGCGGCTGCGCTCGGCCGACCCGACCTGGGCCCCGGCGATCGACGCCGGCTACCTCACCGACTCCCGCGACCTCGAGGCGCTGGTGACCGGGATGGAGCGGGCCCGGGAGATCGCCTCGGTGGGTCCGCTGGCCGCTGTGCTCGCCGAGGAGTGGTCACCCGGTGGGACGGTGCGCGGCCGCGAGGCACTGAAGGCGAAGGCCCGCGAGACGCTGGAGTCGCTGTACCACCCGGTGTCCTCCTGCCGGATGGGCACGGACGACGAGGCGGTCGTGGACTCGCAGCTGCGGGTGCACGGGATCGACGGGCTGCGGGTGGTCGACGCCTCGGTGATGCCGACGCTGGTGCGGGGCAACACCAACGCCCCCACGATCATGATCGCCGAGCGCGCCAGCGACCTGATCAAGGCCGCCGTCGGCGCACGTCAGACCGCAGCCTCGTCTTCCTGAAAAAGGACCCCCCTGCCCCCCACCACTCGCAAGCTCGCGGCGGGCCCCTGCAGGAGGGCCGCTAGCCGTGGGCCTCGGCGGCGGCCGCGGGGGTCGGGGTGACCGGCAGGGTTGTCTCCGCGGACGACGGACGGCGGCGGATCGAGATCGACAGCACCGCAGCGACCAGGCAGAGCGCCGCGGCGCCGTACCAGGCGCCGTCGTAGGACCCGGTGACGTCGCGGATGACGCCGGCGCCGAACGCGGCGAGCGC
>JAOPVN010000509.1 GCA_025966175.1 Modestobacter sp.
TGGTGCTCCCGCCGGACTCCCCGGTGTGGGCACGCGCGGCCGAAGCCGGCGCCGAGCCCGACGAGGACGGCAGCCTCATCCTGGCCCGCACGGTCAGCGCGGAGGGGCGCTCCCGGGCGCACCTCGGCGGGCGCAGCGTGCCGGTCGGCGTCGTTGCCGAGCTGGCCGAGCACCTGCTGGCCGTCCACGGGCAGACCGACCAGCTGCGGCTCACCCGCCCGGCCGAGCAACGCCGTGCCCTGGACCGCTACGCCGGCCCCGAGCACCTCGCCCTGGTCGAGGAGCACCGCGCCGCCCATGCGACCTGGCGGCAGCTGGCCGACGACCTGGACCGGCGCCGCGGACAGGTCCGTGAGCTCGCCCAGGCCGCGGACGTGCTCCGGCACGGCCTGGACGAGATCGCCGCCGTCGGGCCCGAGGCCGGTGAGGACGACGCGCTGGACACCCAGGCCAAGCGGCTCGGGGACGCCGATGCGCTGCGCTCCGTGGCCGACGTGGCCCGGCTCGCACTCGTCGGCGACGTCACCGGCGACCTCGGCGGGGGCGAGGACCTCCCGCAGGACGCCGCCAACGCCCTCGCCACGGCCGAGCGTGCCCTGGCCGGTTCCGACGACCCCACGCTGGTCCTGCTGGCCCAGGACCTCGCCGACGCCGTCGCCGTGGTGTCCGACGTCGCCGTCCAGCTGGCCGGCTACGTGGCCGACCTGGACGCCGACCCCGCGCGGCTGGCCGAGGTGCTGGACCGGCGCGCGGCGATCACCGCCCTGGTGCGCAAGTACGCCGAGCCGGGGGAGGGCCTGACCGGCGTGCTGGCCTGGGCTGCCGACGCGGCGGGTCGGCTGTCCCAGCTGGACGTCTCCGACGAGGCGCTCGAGGCGCTCGAGGCTGAGCGCGATGCCGCCCGTGCGCAGCTGGCCACCCTGTCCACCCGGGTCTCCGAGGGGCGCCGGGCGGCGGCCGAGGGGTTCGCCGCCGAGGTGGGCGCCGAGCTCGCCGGGCTGGCCATGAAGAACGCCCAGGTCTCCTTCCGCATCGACACCGACGCCGGCCAGCCCGGGCCCGAGGGCGTCGACGAGGTCGCGCTGCTGCTGTCCCCGCACCCCGGTGCCCCGGCCCGGCCGGTGCACAAGGGCGCCTCGGGCGGTGAGCTCTCCCGGGTCATGCTCGCCATCGAGGTCGTCTTCGCCGGCGCCGACCCGGTGCCGGTGATGGTCTTCGACGAGGTGGACGCCGGGGTCGGTGGCCAGGCGGCGGGGGAGATCGGACGGCGGCTGGCGCGGCTGGCCCAGGAGCACCAGGTCGTCGTCGTCACCCACCTGGCCCAGGTCGCCGCGTTCGCGGACACGCACCTGGTGGTCGACAAGTCACCCGACACCGCCCAGGGCGTCACCGCCACCGACATCCGGGCCGTGCGGGACGAGGACCGGGTGCGCGAGCTGGCCCGGATGCTCTCCGGCCTGGCCGACAGCGACACCGGGCAGGCGCACGCCCGGGAGCTGCTGGCTGTCGCCGCCGCCGGCCGGGGCTGACCCACCGGGCGCTGACCCACCGGCCGCGGCGCTGGAGCCGCCGGGTCAGCGGTCCCGGGGGCCCAGCGCGATGGTCAGCTCCAGCACGGTCTGCGGGTCGTCCAGCCGGTCGCCGTACAGGTCGCGGAGCTGTCCCATCCGGTACCGCACCGTCTGCGGGTGCACGAACAGCTCCGCGGCCACCTGCTCGCGCCGGCCGTGGTGCAGCAGCCACGAGCGCAGCGTCGCGGTCAGCTTGTCCCTGGCGCCGGGGCTCAGCCCGTTCAACGGTGCCAACGCGGCGGCTCGCAGGTCGGTCAGCGCGTCGTCGTCCGCGCGCAGGACCAGGTCAGGGAGCCGTTGCTCGGTGTCCAGCGGAGCGGAGGCCTCGGCGGTGAGCCCGAGCCGCAGGGCACGCACCGATCGCGCGTAGGACGAGGCCACGGTGGCCCACGGGCGCGGCGGTCCGACAACCGCCGACCGTCCCTCCAGCGCCCGCAGCAGCGCCGGCCGTGCCCCGTCCCCGGCGTCGGGGACCAGCAGGACGGTCAGCTCCGCGGAGGGCTCCAGCCCCGGCAGTTCGTCGCTGACCTGCAGGGTCCGCGCGTCGAGCAGGCCCAGGGCGCCCCGGACCCGCAGTTCGGGCAGCACCACGGCGGTGAGCGTCCGCGGCGGGGGCCAGTCGGCCCGCTCGGCGGCCGCGGTCAGGTCGTGCAGCGGCCGCCCGGCCAGCAGCAGCGCGCCCAGCCGCTCCAGGTGATGACGCCGGACCCGGCCGGTGGTCTCCAGCTCGTCGGTGTGCCCGGCCACGCTGGCGGCCGAGAGCTGGTCGATGTAGGCGAACACCAACTCGGCGAAGCGGGCCAGGGAACCGACGGTCAGGCCCGCGGCCACGGCGGTGTCGCTCATGTGCCGCCAGGACACCCGGGCACCGACGCGGTAGGCGGCCAGCAGCGCGTCCATCGACCGGCCGCTGCGCGCCTCGCCGCGGCCCAGGGCGTAGGCGCCCTCCATCGCCGGTCGGATGGGACGGCTGGGGTCGGCGCCGCCGGTCGCGGTCGCCAGGTCCAGGAAACCGCGCAGGGCGAGCTCCACCGCGCTGGAGATGCCCCGGCCCATCTCCCCGGCGAACGCGTCCGCGTAGCTGGGGACCTCCACCACGATGGTCGCCACGGTCTGCTCCGCGACGGCCGGCAGCTCGGCCTGCATCGCCGCGACCACCGGGGCCGGAAAGGTGATCAGCTCGCTCGTCGTCCCCACCCCACCCTTGTTCGTAGAGAACAGAACCTACGCCTGGGTTCACGTCGAGGGCACAGGTAATTGACACAGGAGTTGGGAAGACTCTGTACATGACCGCAACCGTCCCGCGCCCCTCCTCGGCCCGGCCGGTGCTGGGCCGGCTGCGCGACCGGGTGCTCCAGGTCGCCGAGCTGGTCACCACGCCGCTGCTGCCGTCGGACTACCTCGACCTGGTCGACCCGCTGCGCTCCGGAGCCGCGCTCCGCGGCCGGATCGAGGCGGTCCAGCGGGAGACCCGGGACGCGGCGACGATCGTCATCCGCCCCGGCCGGGACTGGCTGCCGCACACTCCGGGCCAGTACGTCCGGATCGGCATCGACGTCGACGGCATCCGCCAGTGGCGCGCCTACTCGATCACCTCCGTGCTGGGCCGTGCCGACGGCTGCTTCACCATCACCGTCAAGGCGATCCCGGACGGCACGGTCAGCAACCACCTGGTCCATCGGGTGCGCCCGGGCACGATCGTCCAGCTCGACCAGGCCACCGGTGAGTTCGTGCTCCCCGCGCAGCGGCCCGGCAAGGCGCTGTTCGTCACCGCCGGGTCCGGGGTCACCCCGGTCATGGGCATGCTGCGCAACCACCTGCACGAGACCGACGACGTCGTCGTCGTGCACTCCGCGCCCACGCCCGCCGACGTCATCTTCGGCGCCGAGCTGCGCGAACTGGCCCGCACCGGGCGGATCCGCCTGGTCGAGCAGCACACCGAGACCGCCGGGCTGCTGGACGCCGCTGCCCTGGCCGAGCTCGTCCCTGACCTCGCCGAGCGCTCCACCTGGGCCTGCGGGCCGGTCGGGATGCTCGAGGCCCTCGAGGAGCACTGGGCGGCCGCGGGGATCGCCGACCGGCTCTACACCGAGCGCTTCCGGCCGCGGGTCCTGGTGGCCGGCGACGGCGGCACGGTCCGCTTCGCTGGTTCCGGCCGGACCCTCGACGTCGACGGCGCCACGCCGATCCTGGACGCCGCCGAGGAGGCCGGCCTGCTGATGCCCAGCGGCTGCCGGATGGGCATCTGTTACGGCTGCGTGCTGCCGCTGCGGGAGGGCGCCGTCCGCGACCTGCGCACCGGCGAGGTCACCACGGCCGCCCCCGGGGACGGCGTCCTCGTCCAGACCTGCATCAGCGCCGCCGCCGGCGCCTGCCACATCGACCACTGACCGGCCGCCCCAGAGAGAGAAGGAGCCGCACATGACCGCGCTGCAGAACAAGACCGTCGACCCGATCGCGCACCTGTCCGCCGAGGACGTCGAGTCCCTGGGCAAGGAGCTCGACGCCATCCGCCAGGAGATCGTGGACAGTCGCGGGGACGCCGACGCGGCCTACATCCGCCGGGTCATCGACGTCCAGCGCAAGCTCGAGCTCGCCAGCCGGGCCGTGCTGCTGCTGTCGAAGTTCCCGCCGGCCTGGGTGGTCGGCACCGTGGGGCTCTCGGTCGCCAAGATCCTGGAGAACATGGAGATCGGGCACAACATCCTGCACGGCCAGTGGGACTGGATGCGGGACCCGAAGATCCACTCCACGACCTGGGAGTGGGACATGGCCAGCCCGGCCGAGCAGTGGAAGCACTCGCACAACGAGCTGCACCACACGTACACGAACGTGATCGGCAAGGACAACGACCTCGGCTACGGGATCATGCGGGTCGACGAGGACCAGCGCTGGCACCCGCTGTACCT
>JAOPVN010000340.1 GCA_025966175.1 Modestobacter sp.
AACGCCGGGCTGCTGGCGCCGACCTCGGGCACCGTCACCCTCGACGGTGTCCGGATCACCAGCCCGCCGGCCTCCATGGCGGTCGTCTTCCAGGAGTACGGCCGCAGCCTGTTCCCCTGGATGACCATCGAGGGCAACGTCGAGCTGCCGCTGAAGCAGAAGAAGCTGCCCAAGGCGCGCCGCCGGGAGCTGGTGCGCGAGGCGCTGGAGGCGGTCGGGCTGGCCGACGTGCACAGCGCCTACCCCTGGCAGCTGTCCGGGGGCATGCAGCAGCGCGTCGCGATCGCCCGCGCGGTGGCCTACCAGCCGCAGGTGCTGCTGATGGACGAGCCGTTCGCCGCCGTCGACGCGCAGACCCGGGCCGACCTCGAGGACCTCATCCGGTCGCTGTGGCACAAGCTCGGCGTCACGATCCTGTTCGTCACCCACGACATCGACGAGTCGGTGTACCTGGGGCAGCGGGTCCTGGTGCTCTCCTCCTCCCCGACGGTGGTCATGGAGGACCTCGCCATCGACCTGCCGGACGAGCGCAACCAGCTCGAGACCCGGTCCAGCCGGCGGTTCGCCGAGCTGCGCGCCCACGTCTACGAGCAGATCCAGATCGCCAAGCACCGCAAGGGCGGCGAGCCCGGGATCGAGGCGCCCGGCGGCCGCGACGCCGGCGACCGGCTGCCCGCCACCAAGGCGGCCGACGCGGCCTACTAGCGCCTCGCCCCCCGTCGTACGACCCCCGCACCCATCCAACGAAGGAGTACGAATGCGCCGTCTACTCGCCCCGATCGCCGCGGTGGCCCTGCTGGTCACCGCCTGTGGTGGCGGCTCATCGGGCGACAGCTCGTCCCAGGCCGGCAGCTCGTCAGGCGGGACCACGAAGGTCTCGGTGGGGGTCATCCCCATCGTCGACGTGGCACCCATCTACCTCGGCAAGGAGCAGGGCTTCTTCGCCGACCGTGGGATCGACCTGGACCTGGTGCAGACCACGGGCGGGGCGGCGTCGGTCCCCGGCGTCATCGCCGGTGACTTCCAGTACTCCTTCGCCAACATCACCTCGGTGCTGCTCGCGCAGTCGACCGGCCTGCCGCTGCGGGTCATCGCCGAGGGCAACTCCTCCACCGGTGACGAGAAGGCCGACTTCGGTGGCATCGTCGTCCCGCCGGGCAGCGCCATCACCAGCCCGAAGCAGCTCGAGGGCAAGACGGTGGCGGTGAACAACCTCAAGAACATCGGTGAGGTCACCATCCGCAAGGCCATCGAGGACGACGGTGGCAACCCGTCGAACGTGAACTTCGCCGAGCTGGCCTTCCCCGACATGCCGGCGGCGCTGGCCAACGGGCAGGTCGACGCGGCCTGGCTCGTCGAGCCCTTCTTCACCGTGGCCAAGCAGGCCGGCAACACGCTGATCTCGAGCAACCTGGCGACGGCGGCGCCCGACCTGACCATCGGCACCTACTTCACCACCGAGCAGCAGATCAAGCAGAACCCGGAGCTCACCAAGAACTTCCAGGACGCCATCCAGGAGTCCCTGAAGTACGCCTCGGACAACCCGGACGAGGTGCGCCGGATCCTGCTGACCTACACCAAGATCGACCCCGCCGTGGCCCAGGCGCTGACGCTGCCGGCGTTCCCGCAACAGGTCAATGCCGCGTCGGTGCAGACCATGGCCGACCTGATGGTCAAGTACGGCATGGCGACCAAGAAGCCCGACGTCGACGCCGTCCTGTCGCAGGGCTGAGCGTGGCCGACCACCCGACCCCGCCGGGGACGACGACCGTCCGTGACGCCACGCTGGACGTGTTCCGCCGGCTGGGCATGACGACGATCTTCGCCAACCCGGGCTCGACCGAGGTGCCGTTCCTGGCCGGCCTGCCGGACGACATCGAGTTCGTGCTCGCCCTGCACGAGGGGTCGGTGGTCGGCATCGCCACCGGCTGGGCCATCGCCAACGACCGGCCCGCGCTGGTGAACCTGCACACCACGGCGGGCCTCGGCAACGCCGTCGGCGCGCTGGCGACCGCCCGGGTGAACCGGGCTCCGCTGGTCGTCGTCGTGGGTCAGCAGGACCGTCGGCACCTGGCCCTCGAGCCGTTCCTCACCGGGCGGCTCGAGGGCCTGGCCGGCGACTACCCGGTCTGGGTGAACACGCCGATGACCGCACAGGACGTGCCGGGCGCCCTCACCCGCGCCCACCACGAGGCGGTCACCGGGCGCGGCCCGGCGATCGTCATCGTGCCGATGGACGACTGGCACGAGCCGATGACCCGCAGCGGCCCGATGGCCGGCGCCGTGCAGGTCCGCCGGCCGGTGGGCATCGACGAGGCCACCGTCGCCGAGGTCGTCGACCTCATCGACGCGGCCGGCTCGCCCGCGCTGGTGGTGGGGGCGGGGGCCGACCGGGCCGGCACCCGGGCGGCGCTGGTCGCCCTGGCCGAACGGCTGGACATGCCGGTACGCCAGGAGGCCTTCGGTGCCCGGGCCGGCTTCCCCCAGGACCACCCGCTCTACCAGGGGCTGCTCCCGGCCGGCCGGGAACGGCTGCGCGGGGCGCTCGCCGGGCACGACCTCGTGCTGGTCGTCGGTGCCCCGGTGTTCCGTCAGTACCCCTACGAGCCGGGCCCCTTCGTCGACGAGGGCGCCGTCGTCGTGGAGATCAGCCAGGACCCCGCCGAGGTGCACCGCAGCCCCGCGGACCTGGCGGTGCTCACCGACCCCGAGGTGTTCTGCGCCGCGCTCGCCGACCGGGTCGCGCCCCGGGAGCCGTCCGGCCGGCCGCCCCGCACCCGGCCGGCCGTACCGCCACCGGCGGACGGCGAGCCGCTGCGGGCTCCGCACGTCTACGCCCTGCTCGCCGAGCGGCTGGCCCGGGACACCGTCGTCGTCGAGGAGACGCCGTCCACCCGCCAGGTGCTCGAGGAGATGCTCCCCTCGCGGGAGCCGCTCGGGTACCTGGGCGTGGCGATGGGCGGACTCGGGTTCGGCATGCCGGCCGCGATCGGGGTCCGGATGGCCCAGCCGCACCGGCCGGTGGTGGCGATCCTGGGCGACGGGTCGTCGATGTACGCCGTCCAGTCGCTGTGGACGGCGGCCAACTACGGCGTCGGCGCCCTGTTCATCGTCTTCGCCAACGGCGGCTACGCGATCATGGACAAGCTCGCCGAGCGGACCGGGGCGGGCAAGGCCCCGTGGCCCAGCTTCCCGGAGGTCCGGCTGTCGAACCTGGCCACCGCGCTGGGCTGCCCGGCGCGACGGATCAGCACCCACGCCGAGCTGGTCGAGGTGCTCGACGAGATCGTGCCCGGGCTGCCCGACCGCACCGAGCCGCTGCTGCTGGACATCGACGTCGTGCCGGAGCGCGAGTTCAACCCCTGAGCCGTGCCACCGTGCTGGCCGGCAGGCAGAACTCGTTGCCCTCCGCACGGTAGCCACCGGGAGCTCCCGCGCCACCCCGACTAGCCTCAGGACGTGCGCATCGTCCGCTTCGCCCACCCAGCCGGCATGTCCTTCGGGGTCCTCGACGGGGACGGCCAGGTCGCCCAGATCGAGGGGCACCCCTTCGGCCAGATCTCCTTCACCGGGCAGCGGTTCGCCGCGGCCGACGTCCGGCTGCTCTCGCCGATCCTGCCCAGCAAGGTGGTCGGCGTCGGGAAGAACTACGCCGACCACGTCCAGGAGATGGCCACCGGCGACGCGCCGAAGGAGCCGCTGCTCTTCCTCAAGCCCTCGACCTCGGTGATCGGCCCGGGCGACGCCATCCGCATCCCGGCCGGCAGCACCAACGTGCACCACGAGGTCGAGCTCGCCGTCGTCATCGGCGCCCGCGGCGCCCGGCAGGTGTCCCCGGAGCAGGCGATGGCCAGTGTCTTCGGCTACACGATCGGCAACGACGTCACCGAGCGGGACATGCAGCACAGCGACGGGCAGTGGACGCGGGCCAAGGGCTTCGACTCCTTCTGCCCGCTGGGGCCGTGGATCGAGACCGACCTGGCCGGCCTCGGCAAGGACCCGGCGGACCTGGAACTCACCTGCAGCGTGGACGGCGAGCTGCGCCAGTCCGGCCGCACCAGCCAGCTGCTGTTCGGCCTGCCGACGCTGATCTCCCACATCTCGCAGATCATGACCCTGCTGCCCGGCGACGTCGTGCTCACCGGCACCCCCGCGGGCGTCGGCCCCATCCGGCCCGGCCAGCGCGTGGAGTGCACGATCGAGGGCCTGGGCACGCTGACCAGCACCGTGGCCGGCGCCGACCCGACCTCCACCGCAGGGAACGCCCGATGACGGCGCCGCAGGTCGAGTCGGGGGTCGTCCGCACCCGGTTCTGCCCCTCACCGACCGGGATGGTGCACGTCGGGCTGATGCGGACGGCGCTGTTCAACTGGGCCCACGCCCGGCACACCGGCGGGCAGATGGTCTTCCGCATCGAGGACACCGACGCCTCCCGGGACTCCGAGGAGTCCTACCGGCACCTGCTGGACAGCCTGCACTGGCTGGGCATCGACTGGGATGAGGGCCCCGAGGTCGGCGGCCCGCACGGGCCGTACCGGCAGTCGGAGCGGCACGACATCTATCGCGACGTCGCCGCCCGGTTGCTGGAGTCCGGCCACGCGTACGCGTCCTTCTCCACCAACGAGGAGGTCGACGCCCGCCGGCTCGCCGCCGGGCAGGACCCGAAGCTCGGCTACGACAACGCCGACCGGTACCTCACCGACGCGCAGAAGGCGGCCTTCCGCGACGAGGGCCGCTCGCCGGTGCTGCGACTGCGGATGCCCGACGAGGACCTGGCCTGGACCGACCTGGTGCGCGGCGAGGTGCGCTTCGCCGCCGGCTCCGTGCCCGACTTCGTGCTGGTGCGCGGCAACGGCGTTCCGCTGTACCCCTTCGTGAACCCGGTGGACGACGCCCTGATGGGCATCACCGACGTGCTGCGCGGCGAGGACCTGCTGCCCTCCACCCCCCGTCAGCTCGCCCTCTACCGCGCGCTCACCGACATCGGCGTCGCCTCGGGCACCCCGCGGTTCGGGCACCTGCCCTACGTGATGGGCGACGGGAACAAGAAGCTCTCCAAGCGTGACCCGCAGGCGAACTTCGACGTCTACCCCGAGCGCGGCTTCCTGCCCGAGGGGCTGACCAACTACCTGGCCCTGCTGGGCTGGTCGATCGCCGAGGACCGGGACGTCTTCTCGGTGGCCGAGCTCATCGAGGCCTTCGACGTCACCCGGGTCAGCGCCAACCCCGCCCGCTTCGACCTCAAGAAGGCCGAGGCGATCAACGCCACCCACCTGCGGGCGCTGCCGGTCGAGGAGTTCATCGTCCGGGTGATCCCGTACCTGGCGAAGGCCGGGCTGGTGTCCGATCCGCCGACCCCCGAGCAGCTCGCGCTGCTGACGGCGATCGCGCCGCTGGCGCAGGAACGCATGATCGTGCTCTCCGACGCGGTCGGGCTGCTGGGCTTCCTGTTCACCGCGGACGTCGAGATCGAGCCGGCGGCCGCGGAGAAGCAGCTGGGTGCCGGTGCCGGGGAGGTGCTGGACGCCGCGACGGCGGTGCTGCAGGCGCTCCCGGAGTGGACGACGGCGGCGATCGAGACCGCGCTCAAGGAGGCGCTCGTCGACGGGCTGGGCCGCAAGCCGCGCCAGGCGTTCGGGCCGGTGCGCGTGGCGGTGAGCGGGCGGACGGTCTCCCCGCCGCTCTACGAGTCGATCGAGCTGCTGGGCCGGGAGCGCACGCTGGCCCGGCTCGCCGCCGCCCGCGGGGCAGCGACCGGATGACCACAGGCGGTGGGGGTGGCGCGGGCTGGGGTCGGAGCGGTCCGCCGCCCGAGCCGTATCGCGGTCCGCCGCCGACCGGCCGCTACGGAGCGCCGCCCCGGGTGCCGGTCGGCGTCCCTGCCCCGCCGCCCTACGGCTCGCCGTGGGCGGGCCCCGCGCCGTTCCCCAGTCCGACGCCGGGGCCGGGGCCGGGCAAGCGGTCCCGGCCGGTGACCCCACCGGGGGCGCCGCCCTACGACACCCCCCAGCCCTACGCGCTGCTCATGCGGGCCCGCGACTGGGCCTGGTGGCGTCCGCTGCTGGGCCTGCTGCTGTTCGCCGTGCTCTACGGGGTGGCCGCGCTGGTGCTCGTGATCGTGGTCCTGGTGACCGGGGTCGTCCCGGACCTGGCGATGCTGGACCTCACCGACGTCGCCGTCCTGCTGGTCACCAACCTGTCCCTGATCGTGGCGATCCCGATCGTGTGGGTGTGCTGGCTCGTGCCGCACGGCCTGCCCATCGGCTGGTCCTCCTCCGTGCTCGGCCGGCTGAGGTGGCGGCTGGTGCTGCCCTGGACCTGGCGGGCGCTGGCGACCCTCGGGGTGGCCGTGGTGGCCAGCCTGCTGATCGCCGTGGCGGCCACCGGCGTCGACGTCACCGGGCCCGGGGCGTCCTTCCCCTGGATGCTGCTGGTCGTCCTCACCACCACGCCGCTGCAGGCCGCGGCCGAGGAGTACCTCTTCCGCGGCTACCTCAGCCAGACGATCGCCGCCTGGATCGGCCGTCCGCGGGCCGGGGCGGTCGTCGCCGCGGTCGTGTCGGCAGCCCTTTTCTCCGCGGCGCACGGGCCGCCGGACTTCCAGACCTTCCTCTACCGCTTCGCGATCGGCCTGGCGCTGTCCGCGGCGGTCTGGCTCACCGGGGGGCTGGAGGCATCCATCGCGCTGCACGCGGTGAACAACGTGGTGATCTTCCTGCTCGCTGGGGCGCTGGGCGACCGCGCGGCCGCCGCGGAGCCCGGCGGGGTCGTCGGCTGGGGGACCAGCCTGCTCGGCATGGTCGGGATGGCGGCGTTCGTGGCCTGGGTGGCCGCCGCCCGGTCCCGGGTGCGCCCGGAGCTGCTCAGCCCGGCGGTCGACCTGCGTCCCGGCGGCCCGTTCGGGAACCCGGCCGCCGGCGCGGCGCCGCCGTTCCCGAGCTCTGCGCCGTTCCCGAGCTCTGCCCCGCCGGCGTCGGGGTGGCCCCCGGGCCCCGGCAACGCCTGGGTCTGACGCGCGCGGGCGGGGTCCCTGCGACCCCGCCGCCGGGCATCGGGTACAGTTCTTTCCCGGCGCCGAAAGGTGCTGGAAGACCCTTGGGGTATGGGGTAATTGGCAGCCCGACGGTTTCTGGTTCCGTTAGTCTAGGTTCGAGTCCTGGTACCCCAGCGAGGAAGCACGACCTCCTCAGCACGATCGCAACACCGCAGGTCAGCACCACGAGCAGTACCTGGCCCCGTCGTCTAGCGGCCCAGGACGCCGCCCTCTCACGGCGGTAGCGAGGGTTCGAATCCCTTCGGGGCTACACACGAGACAGAGCCCCCGACCCACCCGGGTCGGGGGCTCTCGTCGTCTCCGGGACTTCCGCGCGGGGACTTCCGCACGGGACCCTCCGCACGGGCATCCGCCGGCCTCGTGGCAGGATCGACGAGCACGTACGGCCCCGTCGTCTAGCGGCCCAGGACGCCGCCCTCTCACGGCGGTAGCGAGGGTTCGAATCCCTTCGGGGCTACCTGTGGCAGAGCCCCCGACCCACCCGGGTCGGGGGCTCTCGTGTTCTCGGTCACCGCCGTCACTCGTTGCGGTGACCAGCGAAATGTAGGCCGACCAGGCCGGTGTTAGCTTCGCCGTAGCTGATCATCGCGCCGCACCACCGTGCCCGCCCTGACGGCAGGCAGGGGCCACCGTCCAGCACAGGGGCTGGTGGCCCGATCTCTGGAACCTGGAGGTGACCCCCGGTGGTCCTCGCCGCGGACGACACCCTGAGGCTCGACGCGAGCGCCGTCGACTACGGGCTCGTCCTCGCCTACTTCGCCGTCGTTCTGCTCATCGGCTTCGCTGCCCGTCGCCGGGTGTCCGACAGCCTCGACTTCTTCCTCTCCGGCCGCTCGCTGCCGGCGTGGGTGACCGGTCTCGCCTTCATCTCCGCCAACCTCGGTGCGGTCGAGATCATCGGCATGTCGGCCAACGGCGCCCAGTTCGGCATGGCCACGTTCCACTACTTCTGGATCGGCGCCGTGCCGGCGATGCTCTTCCTGGGCGTCGTGATGATGCCCTTCTACTACGGCTCCAAGGTCCGCAGCGTCCCGGAGTTCATGCGCCGCCGCTTCGGCACCGGTGCCCACCTGGTGAACGCGTTGAGCTTTGCGCTGGCCCAGGTGCTCATCGCCGGCATCAACCTGTACCTGCTGGCCACGATCGTGAACGCGCTGCTCGGCTGGCCACTGTGGATCTCGCTGATCCTCGCCGCGGCGATCGTGCTGACCTACATCACGCTGGGCGGACTGTCGGCGGCCATCTACAACGAGGTGCTGCAGTTCTTCGTCATCATCGCCGCGCTGCTGCCGTTGACGCTGATCGGCCTGCACCGCGTGGGCGGTGTCAGCGGGCTGATCGACAAGGTCACCGCCTCGCCCGGCGGGGATGAGCAGCTGCAGTCGTGGCCGGGCACGGGGCTGTCGGCCATCGGCAACCCGGTGCTGTCGGTGATCGGCATCGTGTTCGGCCTGGGCTTCGTGCTGTCCTTCGGCTACTGGACGACGAACTTCGTCGAGGTCCAGCGGGCGATGGCCACCAAGTCACTCTCGGCGGCCCGCAGCACGCCGGTCATCGGGTCGTTCCCCAAGATGTTCATCCCGTTCATCGTGATCGTCCCCGGCATGATCGCCGCCGTGCTGGTCTCCTCGATCAGGGACGCCAAGGCCGCCGGCGAGACCGTCGACTACAACAACTCGATCCTGCTGCTGATCCGTGACGTGCTGCCCAACGGGCTGCTGGGTGTGGCGATCGCCGGCCTGCTGGCGGCGTTCATGGCCGGCATGGCCGCGAACATCTCCGCCTTCAACACCGTCTTCAGCTACGACCTGTGGCAGCAGTACGTGAAGAAGGACCGCCCCGACGGGTACTACCTCAAGGTCGGCCGGCTGGCCACCGTCGGTGCGACGGTCGTCGCCATCTTCACGGCGCTGATCGCCTCGCAGTACACCAACCTGATGGACTACCTGCAGACGCTGTTCGGCTTCTTCAACGCCCCGCTGTTCGCCACCTTCATCCTCGGGATGTTCTGGAAGCGGATGACGCCGACGGCGGGCTGGACGGGCCTGGTCTCGGGCACCGCGGCCGCCGTCTTCGTCTACGTGCTGAGCAAGACGGGCACGATCGGGATCACGGGCCAGGGCGCGAGTTTCGTGGCCGCGGGGGCGGCGTTCGTCGTCGACATCGCGGTCAGCGTGGTGGTCAGCATGGTGACGACTCCCAAGCCCGTCGCCGAGCTGGCCGGACTGGTCTACTCGGAGACGCCCAAGGAACAGCGCACCGACCCGGACGCGCACCTGCTGTCCTGGTACCGGTCGCCGACCAAGCTGGCCGGCCTCTCCCTGGTGCTGGTCGTCATCCTGAACGTGATCTTCCGCTGACCGTCGCCAGCTTCCACGAGAGGAGCAGGACATGAGCACTGGATCGAACGCCACCCCGGATGTCGGGGCGAACGCGTCGGACGCCGGTCGGAAGCACACCGCGGGCGCCTACGACGTCCGCACCGTGATCGCCGGGCTGATCGGCCTCTACGGCCTCGTGCTGACGATCATGGGCATCGTCGACTACGACGACGCCGCCCGGGCCAAGACCGGCGACGTGAACGCCAACCTGTGGTCGGGCATCGTGATGATCGTCGTCGCGGTGGTCTTCGCGCTCTGGCTGCGACTGCGCCCGGTCGTGGTCGACCCGGCCACGGTCCGGGCCGAGGCCGGCGAGGGCACCAGCGACGGCTCTGACAGCGCGCACGCCTGACCCCCGCTGGATGGCCCCGTCCCGAGACTCGCCCCGAGCGTCGGATCGGCCCCGTCCCGAGGCTCACCCCGAGCGTCGGATCGGCCCCGTCCCGAGGCTCACCCGAGCTTGCGAGGGGTGAGGAGGACGGGGTCCTTCTCGAGGAGGACGGGGTCCTTCTTCAGCGGGGCTCGAGCACGGTGACCGGCACGCGTTGCACGAGGGTGTTGGCCATCCCCTGGCGGTTCCACTCCTGCTCGACCGGCTGGGTCTCGCCCGTCTCGTCGGTGGCGCGCACCAGCAGCTCGGTGACGCCCGGCTCGGCGGTCCAGGCCAGGCTCCACGCGCGCCAGGAGTACGGGTGTGCCGGGTCGGCGGGTGTCAGCTCGGTGTCGGCCCAGCCGGCCCCGCCGTCGGTGCTCACCTCCACCCGCGTGACCGGAGCGCGGCCGGACCACGCCCGCCCGGACAGCGTCACCGGGCCGGCCGGCACGAAGCGCTCGCGGGTCATGAAGTCCGGCCACCCGGGTGGGCTCATCAGCGCGCGCGGCCGGATCCGGGCCACCGGCTCGCCGGGGTCGTCTGCCGACGTCGTGATCCGGTAGGCGGTCGCGTTCTGGTAGCCGGTGAACGGCTCGGTGAGCACCTCGATCCGGGTCAGCCACTTCACCTGGGCCATCCCGTACCAGCCGGGGACGACCAGGCGCAGCGGAGCGCCGTGCTGCGGGGGCAGGGGAGCGCCGTTCATCGCCCAGGCGAGCAGTGCGTCCGGGCGCAGTGCCTCGGCTACCGGCAGACCGCG
>JAOPVN010000131.1 GCA_025966175.1 Modestobacter sp.
GACTTCCGGGACAGGATCTGCACCACCCGGCGGATCTCGGAGTCGCGGCCGATCACCGGGTCCAACCGGCCCGAACGCGCCGACTCCACGAGGTCCAGCCCGTACTTCGTGAGCGCCTCGTAGGAGCCCTCCGGGGTCGCGGAGGTGACCCGCTGGTTGCCCCGCACCTGGGTCAGCGCCCCGAGGAAAGCATCCCGGGTGACGCCGTGCCGGGCGAGCAGCCGCCCCGCCGCGGTCGCGGAGCCCTCCTCGACCAGCGCGACGAGCAGGTGCTCGACCGAGACGTACTCGTCCTTCATCCGGGTGGCCTCGCGCTGCGCGGCGTCGAGGACCCGGGCCAGCCGCTGGGTGACCGACACCTGCCCCGGCTGGGTGGCCGGGCGGGTGGTCCGCGGCTTGCGCGCGAGCTCGGCCTCGAGGTCCGAGCGCAGCGCCGCCGGGTCCTCACCCATCGCGGTGATCAGCCGGGCCACCAGTCCGTCGGGCTGGTCGAGCAGGGCGGCCAGCAGGTGTTCGCCGTCCACCTCCGTGTGGCCGGCCCGGGTCGCGAGCTCCTGTGCGGCGGCGAGGGCCTGCTGGGACTTCTCGGTCAGGCGGTTCAGGTCCATTCCGGACTCCGCTCCTGGTTGGTCGCGCTGCGCTCACCGGTGGGGTCGGGCTCACCGGTGGGGATGGGCTCGCCGGTGGGGATGGGCTGGTCGGTGGGGATGGGCTGGTCGGTGGGGTCGGGTCGATCGGTCCCGGTGGGCGTGCGCACCGGTTCCGTGCGCCCCCGGATGCGCAGGGCGGTCTCCAGCTCGGTGATCCGGTCCAGCAGGTCGACGACGAGCCCGAGCGCGGCCCAGTTCACCGGCAGCGCGGCCCTCAGTCGTTGGATCCTGGCCACCTCGGCGACCGCGGACGCGGAGAACCACAAGGTGCCGTCGACGTCGCGCACGGCGGGCACCAGGCCCAGCGCGACGAACCGCCGGACCAGCTCGGGGTGCAGGCCGGCGTCCCGGGCGAGCTCCTCCTGGGCCAGCGGGCCGTGCGCTCGCCGGGACGTCCGGTACTGCACGGGCAGGTACTGGGGGGCGGTCATCAGCTCCTCCTCGCACCCTCGACGGGCGAGCGGCGCGGATCGAACGTGGAGGCCGCGGCGAGCTCGGAGAACAGCTCTCGTTCCCGGTCGGTGAGCCGCGGGGGCACCATGATCATGATCTCGGCGTACAGGTCGCCCGGCCGGCCGCTCCGGTCGGGCATGCCCTCCCCGCGCAGCCGCAGCCGCCGTCCGCTGGACGACCCGGGCGGGACGGTCACCTTCGACTCACCGCCGGGGGTGGCCACCGGGACGCTCCCGCCGAGGGCGGCCTCCCACGGCGCGAGCCGCAGGTCGACCGTGATGTCCTTGCCCTGCACCCGGAAGCGCGGGTGCGGCAGCAGCCGCACCACGAGGTAGAGGTCGCCCGGGGCGCCGTCGCCCATGCCGCGGCCGCCCTCGCCGGCCAGCCTGATCCGTTTGCCGTCGGTGACCCCGGGCGGGATGTTCACCGTGTAGGTGCGCGGACCCGCCGGGCCGTTGAGCGTGATCTGCTTGCGCCCACCGCGGTAGGCCTCCTCCACGCTGAGCGGGAGCTCCGCCTCCTGGTCCGCGCCGGGCACCGGCCCGGCCCGTCCCCGGCCACGGCCGCCGAAGATGTCGCCCAGCAGGTCCTCGATGTCCACGCCGCCGTAGTCGCCACCGAACCCGCCCCCGAAGCCGCCGCCGAAGCCGGCACCTCCGTCGCCGCCCGACGACCGGGTCTCGCGGCGGCCGCCGCCGCGACGTCCGCCGCCCATCCCGGCGCCGACGCGCTCCTCCCAGTCCTCGGGGACCTTCCGGTAGTCCTCGCCGAAGCGGTCGTAGCGCTTGCGGAGCTCAGGGTCCGACAGCGCCTGGTAGGCCTCGTTGATCTCCTTGAACCGCTCCTCCGCGCCGGGGTCCCGGTTCACGTCGGGGTGGTTCGCCCGGGCCAGCCGCCGGAACGCCTGCTGGATCTCGTCGGGGCCTGCATCGCGCGACACCCCGAGCACGTCGTAGTAGTCACGCGCCACCGGTCAGGCCCCTGAGCGCTGGGCCACGGTCACCGCGGCGGGCCGCAGCTGTCGGTCGGCGGTCCCGTAGCCCGGCCGCAGCACCGCCACCACCGAACCCGGCGGAGCCTGGCTGTCGTCGGTCTCCACGACGCCGACCACCTCGTGCCGGGCCGGGTCGAACGGCACCGCGACCGCGTCCTCGCGCTGGTACCCCAGCCCGGTCAGGACGGCGAGGGCCTGCTCGCGCAGCGTGCGGACGCCCTCGACGATCGATCGGGGATCGGCATCGGCGTGCTCCAGGGCGCGGTCGACGGTGTCCAGCACCGGCAGGAAGGCCGCCGTGACCAGGTCCCGTTCGGCCGCTCGCTCCCGGGCGAGCTCCCGGGCGTACCGCTTGCGCAGGTTGTCCAGGTCGGCGAGGGCGCGGCGCCAGCGGTCCTCCAGCTCGGCCGCGTCGGGCCCCTCGCTCAGGGGCGCCGCTGCCACCGGGTCCGCCGCGGTGCCGTCCGCGGCGGGCCCGTCGGGCGACGGCTGTTCAGGCGTCGTCCTCGATGCGGGTTCGGTCATCGAGACCTCAGCTCCGGTCGAACTCGGCGTCGATCACGTCGTCGTCGGGCCCACCGCCCGAGCCGGCACCGACATCCGCGCCGACCTGTCCACCGGCCTGTCCGCCGGCTCCTGCCGACGCCGCGCTCAGGCCGGCCAGCACCTGCTGGAGCTCACTGGTGAGCTCCCTGACCCGGTCCATCGGCGCCTGGTCGGCCACCGCCTGCCGGGCGTCGGTCACCAGCATCTCGGCGCGGGCGCGCTCGTGCGAGGGCGCCGCGTCGCCGAGGTCCTCGAGGCGGCGCTCCACCTGGTAGGCGATGCTGTCCAGCGCGTTGCGCGCGTCCACCTCCTCGCGCAGCTGCTGGTCCGCGGCCCGGTTGCGCTCGGCCTCCTGCAGCATCCGCTCGACCTCGGACTGGTCGAGGTTGGTGCTCTCCGAGATGGTGATGCCCTGCTCGACGCCGGTGTCCTTGTCCCGGGCGGTGACGTTGAGGATGCCGTTGGCATCGATGTCGAAGGTCACCTCGATCTGCGGTTCCCCTCGTGGCGCCGGCCGGATGCCGGTGAGCTGGAACCGGCCGAGCACCCGGTTGTCCGCCGCCCGTTCGCGCTCGCCCTGCAGCACCACCACGTCGACGGCGGGCTGGTTGTCCACGGCCGTCGAGAAGATCTCGCTGCGCCGGACCGGGATCGTCGTGTTGCGCTCGATGATCTTGGTCATCACGCCGCCCATGGTCTCCAGACCCAGCGACAGCGGCGTGACGTCGAGCAGCAGGACGTCGGACACCTCGCCCTTGAGCACCCCGGCCTGGATCGCCGCGCCGACCGCGACGACCTCGTCGGGGTTGACGGTCATGTTCGGTTCCTTGCCACCGGTGAGCCGGCGGACGAGTGCCTGCACCGCCGGGATCCGGGTGGACCCGCCGACCAGGATCACCTCGTCGATGTCGTCGGCCGCGACCTTGGCGTCGGACATGGCCTGCCGCACCGGGCCCATCGTCCGCTCCACCAGATCGGCGGTGAGCTGCTCGAACGTCGAGCGCATCAGCGTCATCGTGAGGTGCTTGGGGCCGTTCGCGTCCGCCGTGATGAAGGGCAGGTTGAGCTGGGTCTGGCTGACCGAGCTCAGCTCGACCTTCGCCTTCTCGGCCGCCTCGTACAACCGCTGCAGCGCCTGCGGGTCCTTCCGCAGGTCGATGTTGTTGTCCTTCTGGAACTGCTCGGCCAGGTGGTCCACGATCCGCCGGTCGAAGTCGTCGCCCCCCAGGTGGGTGTCGCCCGCGGTGGCGCGCACCTCGACCACGCCGTCCCCGACGTCCAGGACGCTGACGTCGAACGTGCCACCGCCGAGATCGAAGACCAGCACGGTCTCGTGCTGGCGCTTGTCCATCCCGTAGGCCAGCGCCGCAGCCGTCGGCTCGTTGATGATCCGCAGGACCTCGAGGCCGGCGATCCTGCCGGCGTCCCGGGTCGCGGTCCGCTGCGCGTCGTTGAAGTAGGCCGGCACGGTGACCACCGCTTCGGTGACCCGCTCCCCCAGGTGCCGCCCCGCGTCGTCGGCGAGCTTGCGCAGGATCAGCGCGGAGATCTCCTCCGGGGCGTGCAGCTTGTCCCGCACCTTGATCCGCGCGTTGCCGTGCTCGTCGGGGACGACGTCGTAGGTGACCTGTGCGGCCTCCCCCTCGACCTCCTCGAAGCGGCGACCGATGAAACGCTTGACCGAGTAGATCGTCCCCTTCGGGTTCAGGATGGCCTGCCTGCGGGCCAACTGGCCCACCAGGCGCTCGCCGTCCTCGGTGAACGCCACCACGGACGGCGTGGTGCGCGCGCCCTCGGCGTTGGGCACCACCGACGCCTCGCCGCCCTCCCAGGCGGCGATGACCGAGTTCGTCGTCCCCAGGTCGATGCCGACCGCGCGGGCCATCTCAGGCCCCCGGCCCGAGCAGGCGGGCGGCCTGGTCGGCCACCTCGTCGTCGACGACGACCTCGTAGCGCTGCGGGCGCATCACCGTGACCGACGCGAAGTCCCGGCGGCCGCCTTGCATCGAATAGGCGATCATGCCGATCACGGCACCGATCACCGCGCCGATGAGCAGCCCGTAGAGGGCCAGCAGCAGCCCGTTGACCAGCGGGTCGGCCCAGTTGAAGAGCCCGAAGAGCCAGCCGATCAGGGCGCCCGGGACAGCTCCGCTGAGGGCGCCCCGCCAGGCCGCGCCGCCCAGGTCCAGCTTGCCGGTGACCTGCTCGACGGTCTGCAGGTCCTGGCCGATGATCGCCACCCGCTCGACCGGGAAGTCCCGGTCGGCGAGCCGGTCGACGGCCCGCTCGGCCTCCTCGTAGGTGGCGTAGGACGCCACCGTGCGTCGGGATTGTCGGGTCCGGCCCCCCGGGGTCCCGGGCGACCAGGGGTTGCCGGTGACGGGTGCGGTGCCGGTGGCGGATGCAGGCTGTCGGGATGGTGTGGTCATCACGGCTTCCGGATCAGACGGGTGAGGACCGGTCGACCGCGGAGGCAGCGCGGAACGTCGTGACCGGCGCAGGCAACGCTGGCAGCGCGCCCGGCGCGGCGCACCGGTCCACCGGGTGCAACGTCGCCCAGGGTGTTCGGCCTCCCGGGTCCAACGCGCTCCACGGTGACGGCGGGCGGTGCCCGCGATCGGCAGCCCTGCCGATACCGGCCGCCCGGGCGACGGGCTGGAATGAGCGCGTCGCCCGGGTGATCACCACGCCGGCAGGTCCGGTGCGGGCAGCCCGGCGTTGCGACGTCGACTCCCGGAGCGGAGGAACGATGAAGTACGCCGAGTTCATCGAGTCCGTCAGCCAGCGGACCGGGCTCCCTCGTGAGGCCGCGGAGAAGGTCACCCACGCCACCTTGCGGATCCTGGCCGAACGGCTCAGCGGCGGCGAGGCCGAGGACCTCCGGTCCCAGCTGACGAGCGAGCTGAAGGGAGACCTCGACGTGCCGAAGGAGAAGCCCGCCGAGTCCTTCGGCGCCGCGGAGTTCACCCGGCGGGTCGCCCAGCGAGCCGAGATCGACGAGCCGGCCGCCCAGACCGGCGCCGCCGCCGTGCTCGCGACCCTCGGCGACGCGGTCACCCCCGGCGAGTTCGACGACGTGCTGTCCCAGCTGGGCCGGGAGTACGCCGCGCTCATGGGCACGGTGGGCTGACCGCGTCGCACCGGGTCCACGGGCCGGAGCCGGCCGGGGTCGGGTCGGCGGGACCAGCGTTCGTCCGCTCCCGCGTGCCATGACTCACAGCAGACCCCCGGTGCCCGCCGGTGTCCGGATCGGCCGCAGGGGTAGAGCGAGCCCATGACGCACGCCCCAGGTGGGTCAGGGGCGATGACCGCCGCTGCCGCCACGGACCCCGCGACCGACCCGTTCGTCCGCGTGCGCGGCGCCCGCGAGCACAACCTGCGCGACGTGGACGTCGACGTCCCCCGCGATGCGCTCGTCGCGTTCACCGGCGTCTCCGGGTCGGGCAAGTCCTCCCTCGCCTTCGGCACCATCTACGCCGAGGCGCAGCGGCGGTACTTCGAGTCGGTGGCGCCCTACGCCCGGCGGCTGCTGAACCAGGCCGGCGTCCCCGAGGTGGACGACATCACCGGCCTGCCACCGGCGGTGGCCCTGCAGCAGCGGCGCGGGGCGCCCAGCTCACGCTCCACGGTCGGCACGCTGACGACGCTGTCGAACTCGCTGCGGATGCTGTTGTCCCGCGCCGGGTCCTACCCGGCCGGGGCGACCGGCGTCCTGGACTCCGACTGGTTCTCCCCGAACACCGCGATCGGCGCCTGCCGGGAGTGCTCCGGGTTGGGCTCGGTCCACCAGGTCACCGAGCAGACGCTGGTCCCGGACCCTTCTCTCAGCATCCGGGACCGGGCCGTGGCCGCCTGGCCGGGTGCCTGGCACGGGCAGAACCTGCGGGACATCCTCCGCACCCTCGGGCACGACATCGACCGGCCCTGGCGGGAACTGCCGCAGTCCGAGCGCGACTGGATCCTGTTCACCGACGAGCAGCCCACCGTCGACGTCCACCCCGACCGGGCTGAGGTGCAGGCCGACTACACCTACCGGGGGACCTTCTCCAGCGCCCGCCGGCACGTGCTGCACACGCTGGCGAACACGTCCAGTCCGGCGATGCGGGAGCGGGCGCTTCGGCACGTGGAGACCGTCGACTGCCCGGTCTGCCACGGGGCCCGGCTGCGGCCCGAGGCCCTCGCGGTCACCTTCGCCGGCCACACCATCGCCGAGCTGGCCCGGCTGCCGATGGCCGAGCTGGCCGGGGCGCTGCAGCGCACCGCCGAGCTGACCGACCCGGACGCGGCCTGGCTGTCCTCGGAGTCCGGCGAGACGACCGAGGTGGCGGTGCGGATCGCCCGGGACCTGCGGGGCCGGATCCAGGTGCTCGAGGAACTGGGGCTGGGCTACCTGAGCCTGGACCGGACCACCACCACGCTCTCGCCCGGGGAGATGCAGCGGCTGCGACTGGCCACCCAGCTGCGCGCCGGTCTCTTCGGGGTCGTCTACGTGCTCGACGAACCCTCCGCGGGGCTGCACCCGGCCGACGCCGAGCCGCTGCTGGAGGTGCTGGACCGGCTGAAGAGGTCGGGCAACTCGCTGTTCGTCGTCGAGCACGACCTGGACGTCGTCCGCCGCGCGGACTGGGTGGTGGACGTCGGCCCGGGCGCGGGTCAGTACGGGGGCCGGGTGCTGTACAGCGGCCCGGTCGACGGGCTGGCCGAGGTGGACGAGTCGGTGACCCGCCGGTTCCTGTTCGGGGAGGAGCCGCCGCCGCTGCGCCCGGCGCGGGAACCGTGCGGCTGGCTGCACCTGCGCGGGATCACCCGGCACAACCTGCGGGACGTCGACGTCGACGTCCCGCTGGGGGTGTTCACCGCGGTCACCGGGGTGTCCGGTTCGGGCAAGTCCACGCTCGTCACCCAGGTGCTGGCCGGCGTCGTGGTCCGCCGGCTGGGCGCCCGTTCCGCCGAGGACGATCCCGAGAACGGCGCGGCGGAGGACGGCGCGGGAGGTGGGGCGGACGCCGGGGTGGAGGTCGTCGCCGAGGGCGTGGAGACCTTCGACCGGCTGGTGCGGGTGGACCAGAAGCCGATCGGCCGGACCCCGCGGTCCAACCTGGCCACCTACACCGGCATGTTCGACGCCGTCCGCAAGCTCTTCGCCGGCACCGAGGAGGCCCGGCGCCGTGGGTACGCGGCGGGCCGGTTCTCCTTCAACGTGGCCGGTGGGCGGTGCGAGACCTGCCAGGGCGAGGGGTTCGTCGCCGTCGAGCTGCTCTTCCTGCCCGGGACGTACGCGCCCTGCCCGACCTGCCACGGCGCCCGGTACGACCCGGAGACACTGGAGGTGACCTGGCACGGGAAGAACATCGCCGAGGTCCTCGGGCTCACCGTGGACGAGGCGACGACGTTCCTGGCCGAGATCCCCGCGGCGGCCCGCGGCCTGACCACGCTGCAGGACGACGGGCTGGGCTACCTGCGGCTGGTCCAACCGGCGACCGAGCTCTCCGGTGGTGAGGCGCAGCGCATCAAGCTGGCCACCGAGCTGCAGCGAGGGCGGCGCGGGCATGCCCTCTACCTGCACGACGAGCCGACCACCGGACTGCACCCGGCCGACGTCGCGCTGCTGCTGCGCCAGCTGCACCGGCTGGTGGACCACGGCAACACCGTGGTCGTGGTGGAGCACGAGATGGACGTCGTCGTCAGCGCGGACTGGGTGATCGACCTGGGACCGGGCGGGGGCGACGCGGGTGGCCGGATCGTGGCCGTGGGGCCGCCGGCGGAGGTGGCACGGGCGGAGGGGAGCCGGACGGCGCCCTACCTGACCGCCCGGCTGGCGCGGTCCCGCTGAGCCGGCTGGCGTGACGTGACCTTGCGCGCCCATGCCCCCGGGTGGCGAGGACGCCTTCCCGGGGCGGCCTCGCCCACCCGTCAGGTCGCGCGGGCGGTCTTGGCGAGGTGCAGCCAGGTGTCGACGACGGTGTCGGGATTCAAGGACATGGACTCGATCCCCTGCGCCACGAGCCACTCGGCCAGATCGGGGTGGTCACTGGGGCCCTGACCGCAGATGCCCACGTACTTCCCACGTTCCAGGCACGCCCGGATCGCCATCTCCAGCACGGCGAGCACCGCCGGATCACGCTCGTCGAAGCCTGCCGCGACCAGGCTGGAGTCGCGGTCCAGGCCCAGCACCAGCTGGGTCATGTCGTTGGAGCCGATGGAGAACCCGTCGACGTGCTCGAGGAAGTCCCCGGCGAGCAGCGCGTTGGAGGGCAGCTCGCACATCATCACGACGGAGAGACCGTTCTCCCCGCGGCGCAGACCGTGCTCGCCCAGCAGCCGCACCACGCCCT
>JAOPVN010000533.1 GCA_025966175.1 Modestobacter sp.
CCCCCGCCGACCGTCCACACCTGATCCGGTTCATGCCGGCGGAGGGAGCTGCCCGATGCTCGCCGCACGTTTCCACGGGGCCGGCCGGCCACTGGCCCTCGACGACGTCCCCGTTCCGGAGCCCGGACCCGACGAGGTCCGCGTGCGGGTGCACGCGGCCGGCGTCTGCGGCACCGAGCTGCACTTCGTCGACGGTCTCTACGCGCCGTCCCGCACCCCGATGACGCTGGGCCACGAGGCCGCCGGAACGGTCGACGCCGTCGGGTCGGCGGTGACCGGCTGGGCCGAGGGCGACCGGGTCGCCGTCTACTACTACCTGTTCTGCGGCTCGTGCCGCTGGTGCCTGCGCGGCCGGCAGAACCTGTGCCTCGCGCCCCGCGGCGTGCTGGCCTTCGCCGCCGACGGCGCGTTCGCCGAGCAGCTCGTCGTCCCGGCACACTGCCTGGTCCGGCTGCCGGCGGAGATCTCCTTCGACGCCGCCGCGCCGCTGTGCTGCGCCGGCACTACCGCCGTGCATGCGCTCGCCGAGGCCGAGGTCGAGCCGGGCGAGATCGTGGTCGTCCTGGGCACCGGGGGCGTGGGGTTGGCGGTGGTCCAGGACGCGCGGCGACGCGGTGCCACGGTGGTCGCCGTCAGCCGGGACGCCGGACGCCGGAAAGCCGCCCTCGCCGCCGGAGCCACGGTCGCCGTGCCCCCGGCGGATGCTGCCGACGCGGTCGACCGGCTCTCCGGCGGGCAGGGGGCCGACGTCGTCGTCGAGCTCGCCGGCGTGACTGCGACCCTGGAACTCGCCACCGGGATGCTGGGCCGCCGCGGGCGGCTGGTGCTGGTCGGCTACAGCGCCGACGCACTGACGGTCAGCCCGTTGGCGATGGTCGTCGCCGAGCAGCGGGTGCTGGCCAGCGTCGGCAACACCCTCGCCGAGCTCGAGCAGGCGGTCGCGCTCGCCGCCGCCGGGCAGCTCACCCCGCCGGTCGCCGCGACGATGCCGCTGACCGCGGTCAACGAGGCACTGGACCGGTTGCGCGCCGGAGAGGTGACCGGCCGGCTGGTGCTGCACCCCCAGGGCTGACAGGCAGCGCACAGCAGCCTGTCAGGATCGGCGCTCGTGCGACGCCGCGGAAAGAACGCCCCACTCCCCCGCGAGGTCGGCGTCCTGGCGATCGTCGCCTTCGTCGTCGCGCTCGGCTTCGGCGTGGTCGCCCCGGCGATCCCGCTGTTCGCCCGGTCCTACGGCGTGGGGACGACGGCGGTCGGTCTGGCGATCAGCGCCTTCGCCTTCTTCCGGTTCGTCTGCGCGTTCGCCAGCGGCTCCCTGGTGGAGCGGGTCGGTGAGCGGGCGGTGCTCGCGGCCGGGCTGGCCGTCGTCGCCGTCACCACCGCGGCCGCGGCCCTGGCCGGCAACTTCCCGGTGTTCGTCGCGCTGCGCGCGGCCGGTGGGATCGGCAGCGCGATGTTCACCGTCGCTGCCCTGTCCCTGCTGCTGCGTACCGCGCCGGCGGCACAGCGGGGCCGGTCCGCCGCCACCTATCAGAGTGGCTTCATCCTCGGCGGGATCGCCGGGCCGGCCGCTGGCGGCTTCCTCACCGAGGTCTCCCCCCGGCTGCCGTTCTTCGTCTACGCCGGCTTCCTGCTCGTGGCCGGCAGCGTGGCGCTGGTGCTCCTCCGGCCGGGCGCCGGTCCGCGGCCGGCCGCCGGCACCGCGCCCGTGATCCCCGGCATCGACCAGGCCGGCGGCGCCGAACCCCCGGCAACCGCCGTCCCCACGGCCGGCACCGTCCCCGGCGGGCTGCGGGCGGCGCTGCGCTCCCGCGCCTACCTCGCCGCGCTGGTGGCCAACCTCGGCGTCGGCTGGGTGCTGTTCGGCGTCCGCAACTCCCTGGTCCCGCTCTACGTGACCGAGGAGCTGGGCCGGACGGTGGCCTGGGCCGGAGCCGGGCTGCTGGCCGGTTCGGTCGCGCAGGCGGTCGGGCTGCTGCGGGCCGGGCAGCTGTCGGACAGCTGGGGACGGCGGCCGGCGCTCCTGCTCGGTGCCTGCCTGGCGACGGCGGCGATGGCCGTGCTCGTGCTGCCCCCGGCCACGGGGCTGTTCCTGCTGTCGATGGCGACGTTCGGTCTGGCGGCCTCGCTGCTGGCCACCGTGCCGGCGGCCGTGGTCGGGGACGTCAGCCCGGCCCGGGGTGGCCGGGCGGTCGCCGTCTTCCAGATGGTGGCCGACCTCGGCGCGGTGACCGGACCGCTGGTCGCCGGCTGGCTCACCGAGACCTTCTCCTTCCAGGTGGCCTTCGCGGTGAGCGCCGGCGTGCTGGGGCTGGCGGTGCTCACGGCGCTGACCATGCCGCGGCAGGTGCGCCCGGCCTCCTGACCTCGCGCCGCCATGGCGGCGTCCGAGGCAGCGGCGCTCACAGCCACACCTCCAGGGCGGGCAGCGGTCCGTCGGCCCGCAGCCCCTCGCCGGTGGACCGGCCGGTCAGCCAGGCGACGACGACCGGCAGCGGGCCGGCGACCGCGAGCGCCCCGCTCCCCCACTCCCGGTCCCCGGCGAAGACCGTCACGTCGGGCATCTGACCCCGGGCGTCCCACATCCGGAAGACGTCGTCGCCCAGCGCGGCGAGCACGTCGTCGGGGACGTCGGTGAAGTCCACGCCGGCGTCCAGGTCGACGGCGTGCACCCACACCTCGCGGCAGCGCATCCACGGCACGGCGGCGGCCGGCACGGTGTGACCCTGCGCCGTGCGCACCTCCACCGACCAGGCCGACTCGGGCATCTCCCGCACCGCCCCGGCCAGCCGGCGGGTCGCGCTCAGCACGTCGTTGCGCAGCTCCGCCGGGGCCCGGGCCGCGGTCAGCGCGATCAGCTCGTCGCGCGCCTCGGGCGAGGCGTACATCGGCCTCTCCACTCCGGTGCGCGCCCAGCCGAGCAGGTTGACCAGCGCGTCGGCATTCCGGGCCACGTGCGCCAGCAGGTGGGCGCGCGACCAGCCGGGCAGCAACGACGCGGCACCGAACTCCTCGTCGGTGACCCGCCCCAGCGCCGTCCCCAGGTGCTGCTCGCCGCGCTCCCACCAGTCCAGCAGCTCGGTCGGCGCGGTCATGACGTCTGCTCCCTTCTCAGGGCGTACGACACGTCGCGGGTGGAGGAGGTACGGCCCTGTCGACGCTGACGAGGACAGGGCCGACCGTAGGCGCGCATCCGCCAGGCGGACACCCGTCGCGTCCGAGGTTCTGTACCCGGGCACACGGCGGCCTGCGCGGCGCCCGCGGGACTTCCGCTGTTCATCTGCAGCGAGTTGGATGGAGCTGCCACCGGGGGCCCGCCCGCCGGCGCGGCCACCCTCGACGGCACCGACGGGAGGTGCTGTGCCTGTTCGCCCCGTGCTCCTCACCGTCGACGACGACCGCACCGTCAGCCGCGCTGTCGCCCGCGACCTGCGCCGGCACTACGGCGACCGCTACCGGGTGGTGCGCGCCGAGAGCGGCGCCGACGCCCTGGCAGTGCTCCGCGAGCTCACCGCCCGCGGCGAGGTCACCGCGCTGCTGCTGGCCGACCACCGGATGCCCGGGATGACCGGCGTGGAGTTCCTCGAGCAGGCGATGGACCTCGTGCCGACCGCCAAGCGGGTGCTGCTCACCGCCTACGCCGACACCGACGCCGCCATCCGGGCGATCAACGACGTCGACCTCGACCACTACCTGCTCAAGCCCTGGGACCCACCCGAAGAGCTGCTCTACCCGGTCCTGGACGAACTGCTCGAGTCCTGGAAGCGCGCCGCCCGCGCCCCGTTCGACGGGCTCCTCCTGCTCGGGCACCAGTGGTCGGCCGAGACCCAGGAGCTCAAGGAGTTCCTGGCCCGCAACCAGGTGCCCTACCGGCACCTGCAGGGCGAGGACGCCACCGCCATCCGCAAGGCCGCCGGGCTCGAGGACGACGCCGCGCTGCCGGCCACCGTGTTCCCCGACGGCACCGTGCTCACCCGCCCCTCGCTGCCGGAGGTGGCGCAGAAGTGCGGGCTGGCCACCACCGCGGGCAGCCCGTTCTACGACGTCGTCGTGGTCGGGGCCGGACCGGCCGGGCTGGGCGCCGCGGTCTACGCGGCCAGCGAGGGCCTGCGCACGCTGCTGGTCGAGCGCACCGCCACCGGCGGCCAGGCCGGGCAGAGCAGCCGGATCGAGAACTACCTGGGCTTCCCGCGCGGGGTGTCCGGGGCCGAGCTGGCCCAGCGCGCCCGCGACCAGGCGATGCGCTTCGGCGTCGAGCTGCTCACCGCCAGCGAGGTCACCGCGATCACGCCCAACGGCGACGGCCGGACGCTGCGGTTCGCCGACGGCAGCCAGGTCACCGCGCACGCCGTCGTCCTGGCCACCGGGGTCTCCTGGACGATGCTGCCCGCGCAGGGCGCCGAGGAGTTCGCCGGCCGCGGCGTCTACTACGGCGCGACGCCGCACGAGGCCGCCGACTGCCGCGGCGAGGAGATCTACGTTGTCGGGGCGGCCAACTCCGCCGGGCAGGCGGCGCTGCACTACGCCAAGTTCGCCAGCCGGGTGGTGATGCTCTGCCGGGGCAGCGACATCCGGCGCAGCATGTCCGAGTACCTGGTCGGCCGGATCGAGGCCGACCCGGTGATCGAGGTGCGCACCTGCACGCAGATCGTCGCGGTCGAGGGTGCGGACCACGTCGAGCGGCTGGTGCTCTCCCACGCCACGAGCGGGCAGACCGAGACCGTGCCGGCGTCCCGGCTGTTCGTCTTCATCGGCGCCCAGCCGCCCACCGGCTGGCTGGGGAACGCGTTCGTCCGCGACGACCGCGGCTTCCTGCGCACCGGCCCGGCGCTGCTGGACGACGAGGGGCGCCCCCCGTCGGAGTGGCCGCTGTCCCGGGCCCCGTACCACCTGGAGTGCTCCGTCCCGGGCGTCTTCGTCGCCGGCGACGTGCGGGCCGAGTCGGTCAAGCGCGTCGCGTCCGCCGTCGGCGAGGGCGCCATGGCCGTGACCCTCGTGCACCGCTACCTGGAGGCGATCCCATGACCGCAACCGCACCGCAGATCGACATCGGCGAGCTGCGCACGCTGTTCCTCTTCGAGTCGCTGGCCGAGACCGACCTGCAGTGGATCGCCGAGCGGGCCGAGGTGCGGGTCTTCGACCGCGACGTCGTCGTCTTCACCGAGGGCGAGCCCGCCGAGGCCCTGTACGCGCTGCTCGACGGCGGGCTGCGGCTCACCAGGCACGCCGACGGCGAGGACATCGTCATCAACGACACGACCCAGCGCGGCGCCTACGCCGGCGCCGTCCGCGCCTACGCCACCGGCCATCCGCAGGACTACCAGACCACCCTGCGCACCACCCGGCCCAGCCGGTTCCTGCGGCTTCCCTCCGCGGACTTCGCCGCGCTGGTGCAGCAGCAGTGCCCGATGGCCGTGCACCTCCTCGACGGGATCTACGAGGGCGTGCGGGCCACCGAGTCGGCGATGCGCCAGCGGGAGCACCTCGTCCAGCTCGGGCACCTGTCGGCCAACCTCGCGCACGAGCTGAACAACCCGGCGGCCGGCGCCGTCCGGGCCGCCGAGCAGCTGCGCGACCGGATCGCCGGCATGCGGCACAAGCTCGGCCTGCTCGCCGAGGGCGGCCTCTCCCCAGAGCTGGTCGCCCGGCTGATCGCGACCCAGGAGGTGGCGGTCGAGCGGGCGCTGAAGCCGCGCCCCGACATGACCGCGCTGGAGGAGAGCGATCTGGAGGACGCGATCGCCGACCGGCTGGAGGAGGTCGGCGTCAACCACGCCGTCGAGCTCGCGCCGGTGTTCGTCGCCGCCGGGATGGACGCGCGGTGGGTGGACGACGTGGTGGAGCAGGTCGACTCCGGGTTGGAGTGGGACGCGGCGTTCGGCTGGCTGCGCTACACGCTG
>JAOPVN010000542.1 GCA_025966175.1 Modestobacter sp.
ACCCGGCGCAGTCCTCGTACACCGTGTCGGGCACGCAGGCCTCGCTGTCGATCCCGCAACTGGACCTCTGGTCCTACCGGAGTGCGGCCGACTGGCACCACGGGCTCACCGTGGAGACCCTCCCCCGGCCCGAGGGCGGCGCGCTGGCGCGGCAGCTGCGGCACTTCATCGCGGTCGCCCGCGCTGAGGTCGCCCCGATCGTGAGCGTCGCGGACGCCGGGCTGTCGCTCGCCGCCGTCGAGGCGGTGAAGACCGCCGCCGAGACCGGCGCTCTGACCGCGGTCCGGCCCCTCGGCGGCTGAGCGACCGCTGCTGCCGACGTCGTCCCGGGCTCAGTAGGTCGGGCTGTCCGGCAGGGGCTCGTCCGCGGCCACCCGGTCCGACGCCCGAGCGCCGACGATCGACTGGGCGCCACCCGAGCCGGCCTTCGCCGGATCGGGGTTGCCCTGCGGCGGGACCACGTCCGCGCCCAGCACGACCTGTCCCTCGGTCATCTCCGGGTCGTCGCGGACCTGCTCGACCGGCGCGCTGCCCGGCGCACCGGGGAGGCCGTGCACCTCGTCGATGCCGGTGCCCTGCTCGGCGACGCGGACGGCGTCGGCCACATCCCGTCCGCTGCGGGCGTGGTCGGCGGGGTCGTCGTCCGGGTGGTTCTGCGTGGTCACGCGGACCTCCGAGCACGTCGTCGGGCTGGGTGGGGTGGAGTCTGTCCCTCCCCGGCCGGTGCGACAAGACCGCGCGCCTCCGGCCTCCCAGCCACCGCGTCGAATCGTCGGGACGACGAGCGCGTGCCACCACCACCCCCACCGGGAGCAGACCGATGACCACCGACGCCCACCCGGAGCACCCCGTCGTCGTCCGGACGCGGGAGAAGCGCGCCGCCGACGCCCAGCTGCGGGTCGCCGACGCGATCACCGCGTTCGCCGGATCGATGACGTTCGTCTACCTGCACGTCGCCGTCTTCGCCGCCTGGATGCTGTTCGCGGAGTCCAGCCCGTGGCCGACGCTGACCCTGGTGGTGTCCTTGGAGGCGATCTTCCTGTCGACGTTCGTGATGATCGGGCAGAACCGTGCGGCGGTCTTCCAGCAGGCCAAGGCCGACCACGACTTCGTCGAGCAGGAGCTGGAGCTGAAGACGAACACCGACCTGACCCGCGAGATCCACGTGCTCACCACGGAGCTGCACCGGCGGGCGTTCGGCGCCTGAGCCGGGAGCGGTCAGGGGACCTCGGCCGTCAGCACGTCCGCGGGCAGGATCTCCGGAGCCGTGGCCAGCAACCGGTCGGCGTTCTGCAGGGGTCTCGGACCTGGCGGTCATCGTCACCACGGGCGCGACCGTGGGAACGGTGCTCATGCCGGGTTCCTCTCGCCGTCTGCTGACCGCGATCGACGCTGGACCCGGAGGGCCGCTGGACCACTCCCCCAGCCGCTCGCGCAGCTCGTCGGGAGCGACGACGGTGAACTCCGCGCGCACCGCCCCCAGCACCAGTGCCGGCCAGTCGAGGACGTCGGTCTCCATCCGCACCCGGCAGCGTCCGGGACCGGCCTCGTGCACCCGGCACCACTGGCCGACGCGCTGCCGCACGACCGGCGCCGGGGCTGCGACCAGCGCCTCCACGGCGTAACCGGTGCGGAGCCGGTCGATGCCGGCCCGCACGAACGCAGCGGCGTCCTCGGCCGGCAGCTTCCGCGGCGCGAACCGGGCGCCGTTGCCCCGCACGCCGGCCATCCGGTCGAGCCGGAAGCTGCGCCAGTCACCGCTGACGGGTCGCAGGCGATCAGGTACCAGCGCCGTCGCAGCGGCACCAGCCGGTGCGGCTCCACCAGCCGCTCCCCGGGCTCACCGGGTAGCCGAGCTCGCGCAGCCGCTCGACGTCACGCCGCAGGGTGCGGTCGGTCATGACGTCACGTCGGCACCCATTGCGGACAGGATCCGGGGCCGATCGGGCCCACCATCGTCGAGGACGGAGATCCGACGATGAGAGGGCGCGACGATGACCACCATGACGACGACCGGCGAGCGGGCCGACCTCCTCGAGGCGCTGGGCCAGCACCGCTGGTTCCTGACCCACACGGTGCAGGGGCTCAGCGACGACCAGGCCCGGCTCCGCCCGACCGCCAGCGAGCTGACCCTGGGCGGGCTCGTCAAGCACGTCGCGGCGACCGAACGGATGTGGATCGACTTCGTGCTGGGCGGTCCCGCGGCCTTCCCGGCGTACGACGAGTCGACGGCGGCCAGCTGGGCGGCGGAGTTCACCATGCTCCCCGAGGAGACCCTCGACGGGCTGCTGGCCGGGTACGCCGACGTCGCCCGGCGCACCGACGACCTGGTGCTGAGCCTGCCGGACCTGGACGCCTCCCACCCGCTGCCCGAGGCGCCCTGGTTCACCGCCGGTGCCCGCCGCTCGGCGCGGCGGGTGTTCCTGCACGTGATCGCCGAGACCGCGCAGCACGCCGGTCACGCCGACATCCTGCGCGAGACGATCGACGGCCAGAAGACGATGGGCTGAGCCCGGCACGTCCCGCTGCGCCACCGCCGGACAGCGCCGTCGCGGTTCTGGCGGTGGTTCGCCGTCTTCTGCGCGGCAGTCGGCGCCGCCTCGGCGGTCGGCCACATCTGGCTCACGGCCGCGTGGTCGGCCCTGGGTGTGGTCACCGCCCTCCTGCTGGACCGGGACCGCCGCCGGCAGGCGGGGCGTCAGCCGAGGGCGTAACCCGCACAGCCCCGGAGCTGCGGGATCCGGCGTTCACTGATTACGCGTAACGAGTGATCAGGGGGTCGCCATGAGCCTGGCGGACGAGCACGACACCGAGCCGGCGCTGGACGCCTATTCGCGGGTGGTCACCACGGTCGCCGCGGAGATGGCGCCGCACGTTGCCGCGCTGGAGGTCAGCGGGCCGGGTGGTCGCGGCGGGGCGGGGTCGGGCGTCGTCGTCAGTGACGACGGGCTGCTGCTGACCAACGCCCACGTCGTGGCCCGCTCCACCGGCGGCCGCGCGGTGTTCGACGACGGCTCCGAGGCGCCGGTCGAGGTGGTCGGCGCCGACCCGCTGTCCGACCTGGCGGTGGTACGCGCCCGCGGGGTCACCCCACCACCGGCGACGCTCGGGGACGCCGCCACCCTGCGGGTCGGCCAGCTGGTGGTCGCGGTCGGCAACCCCTTCGGCCTGGCCGGGTCGGTGACCGCCGGCGTGGTCAGCGCGCTGGGCCGGTCGCTGCCGACCCGGGAGGGGCGGGCGGCACGGGTGGTGGAGGACGTCATCCAGACCGACGCCGCGCTGAACCCGGGCAACTCGGGCGGCGCCCTGGCCGACGCCCGCGGGCGGGTGGTCGGCATCAACACGGCGGTCGCCGGCTGGGGGCTGGGGCTGGCGGTGCCGATCAACGACACCAGCCGGCGGATCGTGGAGACGCTGCTGCGCGACGGGCGGGTGCGGCGGGCCTACCTGGGTCTGGTGAGCAGCCCGGTGCCGCTGCCCGCCGACCTGATCGCCCGCACCGGCCAGCGGCGCGGGCTGCAGGTGCGCGACGTGATGGCCGGCTCCCCCGCCGACCGGGCCGGGCTCAAGGCCGGTGACCTGGTGCTCGAGGCCGGGCGGGCACCGGTGGCCTCGGCGCAGAGCCTGCAGCGGCTGCTGTTCGCCGAGGCGATCGGGCGGCCGCTGCCGGTGACCGTCGTCCGCCGTGGCGCGATGGTCGACGTCATCACCGTCCCGAGCGAGCTCACCGGCTGACGGCCGTCCGCGAGATCGGTCGACCTGCCGATGGCCTCCCGCCGCTGCCCCCGGTGGGATCGACCCGGGGAACTCGACGTCCCCCGGGGAGGGCACCGTGAGACTGCCGAGGTCGATGACCGCACTGCTCCTGCTGGCCCTGGCGCGGGCGGCGCCCGGGGGCGGCGGCGTCCCGGCCGCGCCACCCCGGGTCCCGGCGCACACCACGCCCGAAGGGGACGGTGTTCTGGTGAGCACGGGGCCGGTCCGGGTCGACGCGTACATCGACTTCCAGTGTCCGTTCTGCCGCGCCTTCGAGCTGTCCTCCGGCCCGGCGTTGCGGGCCATGGCCGCCGAGGGGGTGATCAACCTCGTCTTCCACCCGATGGACTTCCTGGACGAGGCGTCCACGAACCACTACTCGTCGCGCGCCGCGTCCGCGTCGGGGTGCGCCTCCGACGCCGACCGGTTCAGCGAGTACGCCGAGGTGCTGTTCGCCAACCAGCCCCCGGAGGGCGGCCCAGGGCTGACCGACGATCAGCTGGTGGAACTGGGTGCCGAGGTGGGGCTGACCGAACCGACGTTCGCCCGCGCCGTGCCGCAGCACCCCTACGTGCCGTGGGCGGACTCCGTGACCCGGCGGGCGATGGCCCGCGGGGTCAGCGGCACCCCCACCACCCTGGTCGCGGGGGCGCCGGTGCCGGCCAACGCCCGGGCGATCGCGACGGCGGTCGCAGCCGTCGTGCGCTGAGAGCCCCGTCCGGACGAGCCGGGGTCCCGAGAGGACGCCGCTGGACGCCGACACCCACTGCCGATCCGCGTGAGGAGCTCCGCGCCGTGGCGGAGGAGCGGCCCGGCTCCGGGAGAACGCGGACGACGGGAGGCCTGCGCCGGCGCCTGGGCGAGCACGGCTGAGCCCGCCCCGACGTCGGCTGCCCGGATCAGGCCGCGGGAGCCGGACCGGTGTCGGCCGCTGCGTTCGCCCGGCGCAGCGCCTCCTTGGTGAACCGCCGCACGTACCCCGTCAGCCACGACTCGAAGGCGACCTGGTCGGTCATCACCAGGTTGAAGTGCGCCAGGTAGTCCGCCCGCGCTTCGGCGAGGAAGGCGTCCTCGCCGAAGGAGTCACTGCCCTCCGCCAGCGCGATCAGCCGGTTGGCGCCGTCGACCATCCGGAAGGCGGCCAGGATCGGGGTCTCGTCCAGGCTCACCGGCGCACTGCTCACCAGGTGGGTGACCACCTGGAACAGCTGCTGGTCCAGTTCCCCGCTCATCCCTGACCCCCGCTCCCGAACATCGAGCCGAACCGGTTGTGGTGCCACGAGGTGCGGAAGCCCCGTGCGGGTGGCGACGGCGCCGCCGGGACGTAGCCGACCGCGACCGTCACGTCCGCCCGCACGTGATCGGGCAGGTCCAGCAGCGCCTGCACGGCCGGCTGGCTCCAGCTGGTGACCGTGCAGGTGCCCAGCCCGAGCGTCTGCGCCATCAGCGCGAGGTGGGCACAGGCCGCCCCGGCGTCGATCCAGGTGGCGGACTCGACACCGCGCCGTCCCATCACCTCGCGGGCGCGCACCGTGTCCGTGCAGTGCACGAGCATCGCCGGGGCGTTGCTGAGGAAGCCCGGCAGCACCTGACGAGCGGTCGCCATCAGCACCGGGTCGTCGACCACCACGATGTTCCGCACGCCCGAGCGGGCCTGCTGGGCACGGGTGGCCGCCCAGACCATCCGTTCCAGCAGCTCCCGCGGGACCGGCCGCTCGTCGAACTCGCGGTACATCCGGCGCCGGCGCATCGCGTCCTGGACGTCCAGGGCCAGCGGGGTCCCGATCCCGCTGTCGGCCTGCATCGACAGGCTCACGGCACGCGGGCCTTCGCCGGCGGCGGCATGTAGGTGGTGCGGCTCGGCCGCACGCCCAGGCGGACCGAGGACTCCAGCCAGAGCACGGCGGCACCGGTCGGGTCGACGACGGGAACGAACACCCCGTCCTTGGCCAGCCGCTCCTGCAGCGCGGCCGCCACGCCGATCATCCCGGTGCACCCGAGCACGATCACGTCGGCCTCCTGCGCGGCGATGGCCGCGGCGGCCTGCTCGGCCAGCCGGTCGAGCAGGACGTCGGGCTCGTCCAGGGAGAGCACCGGGATGTCCACGACGCGGATCGAGCCGACCCGCTCGGTCAGGCCGTAGCGGCGGGTGATGCCGTGCAGCATCGGCACCACGTTCGGCAGCACGGTGACGATGCCGACCCGCTCCCCGAGGGAGAGCGCGGTGAGCACCGCGGGCTCGAAGCCGCCGACCACCGGGACGTCGACGACCTCCCGGGCCGCGTGCACCGCCGGGTCACCGAAGCAGGTGATGAAGATGCCGTCGGCTCCCCCGGCCGCGGCCGCCTCGACCTCGGCCAGGATCCCGGGAGCGGACAGCGCCTCGTCGTACTCGCTCTCGATCGATGCGGTCCCCCGGGCGATCCGGCGGACCTCCACCTCGGTGCCGGGGGCCACCCATCCGGCGACCTCCGTCTGCACGTGTTCGGTCAGCGCATCGCTGATGATCGGGATGACGACGGTCAGCTTCATGGGGCCTCCTGCGGACGGTGGCGGGGTCAGGAGACCAGGGTGTCGCTGTCGCTGAACCGCGGACAATGTGCAGCACGCACAGGGCCCCGCAGCGATGAGTGCGGTCTGCCCACCGGGGCGGCCTCCCGCACGGGCCCGGCAGCAGCGACCATCTGCCCCATGCGTGTGACGGTCGTCGGTGCGGGGATCAACGGACTCGCCTGCGCTCTGCGGCTCCAGGAGGCGGGCCACACCGTGGCGATCGTCGCCGCCGCACCTCCCGAGGAGACGACCTCCGCCGTCGCGGCGGCGCTCTGGTACCCCTACCGCGCGTTCCCCGAGGCGGCCGTCACCCGCTGGGCGGCCGAGGGCTTCGCGGTGCTGGCCACCATGGCGGCGGACCTCCCGACCGGGGTGCGGATGCGCACGGGGCGGGAGGTCTTCCGCGCCCCGGCCCCGGGTCCCTGGTGGCGGGACGCGGTCCCGTCGCTGCGCCGCGTGCTCCCGGGCGACCTGCCGACGGGGTACGCCGACGGCTTCGAGCTCACCGTCCCGATCGTGGACATGGCCACCCACCTGAGCTGGCTGCTCGCCGAGCTGACCCGCCGCGGCGTGACCCTCACCCAGCGGCGGCTGGCCGGACTCGACGAGCTGGCCGGCAGCGCGGACGCGGTGGTGAACTGCACCGGGCTGGGCGCCCGGGAACTGGTCGGGGACGACACCCTCGTCCCGGTCCGCGGCCAGATCGTCGTCGTCGAACAGGTCGGACTCGAGCGCTGGGTGCTCGACCAGGACGATCCGCAGCAGGTCACGTACGTCGTCCCGCGGCTGGACACGATCGTGCTCGGCGGCACCGCCGAGGAGGGCGACGAGGACACCGCCGTCCGGCCGGCCACCGTCGCCGACGTGCTCGCCCGCTGCTCGGCCCTGGTGCCCGAGATCGCCGGGGCGCGCGTGCTCGCCCACCGGGTGGGGCTGCGGCCCACCCGGCCGGCCGTCCGGCTGGAGGCCGAGGACCTCGCCGGGCAGCTCGTCGTGCACTGCTACGGGCAGGGCGGGGCCGGGGTCACGTTGGCCTACGGCTGCGCCCAGGACGTCGTCCAGCTGCTCGCCCCGCACTCCTGACCTGCGTCTCCCCGCCCCACCCACTCTCCGGAGGTACCGCCATGCCCGCCGACCTGCACCGCACGGCCGTGGTCGCCGACACCCACAACGACCTGCTCTGCCTGGTGGTGAAGCGCCCACCCACGCAGTGGGCGTCGTACTTCCGGGAGCACTGGTTGCCGCAGCTGCGCGCCGGTGGGGTGGACATCCAGGTGCTGCCGGTCTACATCGACGACGCGTTCCGGCCGGAGCTGGCACTGCGCGAGACGCTGCGGATGATCGAGGCCGCCCACCGGCTGGCCGAGGGCAACCCCGACGCGGTGGCGCTGTGCGCGACCGGTGAGGAGGTGCGCCGCACGCTGGACTCCGGCCGGATCGCGCTGGTGCTCGCCCTGGAGGGATGCCCGCAGATCGACACCGACGTCGAGTTACTGCAGACCGTGTTCCGGCTCGGGGTGCGGATCGCCTCCTTCACCCATTTCGGCCGCTCCGCACTCGCCGACGGCAGCGGTGAGGACGCCGCGGAGTCCCGACTTACCGGCGCGGGCACGGCCGCCCTGGACCTGATGCAGGACCTCGGGATGATCCTGGACGTCTCCCACCTGGGCAGGCGCGGGGTCGACCACGTCCTGGAGCTCACCCGCCGGCCGCTGATCGCCACCCACTCCTCGGCGCGCGCCCTGCGCGAGCACCACCGCAACCTCTCCGACGACCACCTCCGCGGCATCGCCGCCACCGGCGGGGTGGTGTGCGTGAACTTCTGCGCCGGGTTCCTCGACGAGCACGACCACTCCCTCGAGCGCCTGGTGGACCACGTCGTGCACGTCGCCGAGGTCGCGGGAATCGAGCACGTCGGATTGGGACCCGACTTCGTCGACGAGGTGCTCCGCGAGCTGTTCCCCGGCCAGGACACCCTGCGGATGGGCGGGATCGACGCCCTGGCCTGCGTGCCGGGTCTGCAGGGACCGACCGGCCTCCCCCTGCTCACCGCCGCGCTGCTGCAGCGCGGGATGTCCGCCGACGACGTGACGCGCGTGCTCGGGGGCAACGTCGCCCGGCTCTTCGACGCCGAGCTGGGCGTCGCCAGGGAGGTGGGCCGGGGCTTGGGCGAACTGCCCGACTACGGCCCCGCGACTGGGCGAGCTGCCCAATGACGGCTTCGGTCACCTGCTGGTTCGCTCTCGTTCACCTGGAGGTGAGCTCATGACACACATAACCCTGGACGACATCGAGGACCTGGCCCTGGGGGCCGTGGTCCTCGGCACCGGTGGCGGTGGCGACCCCTACGTCG
>JAOPVN010000545.1 GCA_025966175.1 Modestobacter sp.
GAACTCCCGGGCGCTGGTCGCGAGACCGGCGCCCGGCGTGCGGTGGAGTGGCCGAGAGGCGAGGCAACGGCCTGCAAAGCCGTCTACACGGGTTCAAATCCCGTCTCCACCTCGTCCTCCTCGGAGCGCGAGCGCGGAGGTGGGACCGGCTGCGAAGCCGGAGGGGCGATTGGCGCAGCGGTAGCGCGCTTCCCTGACACGGAAGAGGTCACTGGTTCGATCCCAGTATCGCCCACAGAAGCGCAAGGCCCCGGGTCAGCCGACCCGGGGCCTTCGTCATGTGTGGGATGCCTCACCCCGCCCGCCGGCTCAGCCGACGGCGACCTCGTCCCCGGCCGCGGCCGCCCGGAGCGCGGCGATGTCCAGCTTCTTCATCCGGAACATCGCCTCCACCGCCCGACGTGCCGCCTCCGGGTCCGGGTTGCCGAGCACCTCGGCCATGCCGTCCGGCACGACCTGCCACGACACCCCGTACTTGTCCTTGAGCCAGCCGCACTGGCTCTCCTCGCCACCGTCGGCGGTGAGCGCGTCCCAGAAGTAGTCGACCTCCGCCTGGTCGGCGCAGCCGATCTGGAAGGACACGGCCTCGGTGAACGAGAACTGCGGCCCGCCGTTGATCCCGACGAAGCGCTGACCGGCCACCTCCCACTGGACGGCCATCGCCGTACCTGCGGGACCGGGGCCGGCGTCGGTGTAGCGGGACACGTCGAGGATCCGACCGTCCTTGAAGACGGAGACGTAGAAGCTCGCCGCCTCCTCGGCCTCGGTGTCGAACCACAGGTTCGGAACGATCTTCTGCTGGTTCATGACGGGTCCTCTCGCTGCGGGCGCCCCGCGTGGGGCCTCACGGACAAGACCTTCACCGACGACGGAACTCATCGCCGTCTGGACCCCGGACATCCACCCGGGCTCCCGTGTCGCTGCGCCACTCGGCGCCTCCCCCGCCGAGGACACCTCGCCGGGGTCAGCTCGCCGCCGGCAGGACCCGCTCGGTCCAGACGCGGTCCACCTGGGCAGCCAGGGCCTCGCGGCCGCCGTCGTTGCGCAACACCACGTCGGCAACTGCCCGGCGCTGCTCGTCGGTCGCCTGGACGGCGATCCGGGCGCGCGCGTCAGCCGCGGACAGTCCCCGCTCGACCAACCGGGCCACCCGCGTCTCCAGGTCGGTCTCCACGACCAGCACCAGGTCGTAGGAGGCCGCCTGGCCGGTCTCCACGAGCAGCGGCACGTCGTGGACGACGACGGCGTCCGCGGGCGCCTCAGCGACCAGCTCGGCGGCCCGGGCGCGCACCAGCGGGTGCACGACGGCGTCGAGCCGCGCCCGGGCGGCGGGGTCCTCGAAGACCTGGGCGGCCAGGGCCGGCCGGTCCAGCGCGCCGTCGGAGGTCAGCACCCCGTCCCCGAACTCGGCCACGACGGCGGCGAGCCCGGGCGTACCCGGCTCCACCACCTCACGGGCGATCCGGTCGGCGTCGACCACCCGGGCACCGCGCTGCGCCAGCAGCGCCGCCACGGTGCTCTTCCCCGACCCGATGCCACCGGTCAACCCGATCCTCAGCACGCGCCCGACCCTAGGGCCCCGCACCTCTCGCTGCGTGGGCACCCGGGCACCAGCCGCGACGGATCCCCGTCGTCCGGATCTCGACCAGATCACGGCGTGTCGATCCTCGGCGCGTCGCACGAGTCCCACGCGTCACAGGACTTACTTTTCGTCCCGGTGGACTTCCCCCGCCACAGCAGAGAGGCAGAACCGACCATGTCACGTTCCACGCTCGATGGCGCTCCGTCGGCTGCCGGCACCCCCCGTCGCGGCCGTCACCGGATCGACAACCCCGGCGGGGTGCGTTGCTCCGAGCTGCCCGGCGTGCGCGAGCGACTGCCGCAGACCCGCCGTGGGGTCGCGTTCCTGCGCGCCCTCCTGCCCAGCGTCCCCACCGGCCGGCACACCTGGGACTTCCTGGCCAACGCCGGTGGCCGCCCGCGGACCGCGTTCGCGATCATCCTGAGCCTCTGATCGCCGCCTGAGCGGTTCGGCCGGCCGTCGCCGGCTGAGCGCCACCACGCCCGCGCCGGACCACGGGGAAGACCACCGGTCCGGGCGGACGGCGTCCACGCTCCCGCTCACGCGGCACCCCCGGCCCACGGACGAGCCGGCACGCACCGTCCACGACTCACGGCTGAGCAGGACGATCTCGACGACCCCGTCGACCCTCGCGGTCGGCGGGGTCGTCGTGCTCGGTCACCGCCCGTCCTCCTGACTCGACCCGTCGGCTCGGCCCCGTCGGCTCGGCCAGGAGCACCGACGATCAGCTCAGCTGGCCCCCGGACCCGGAGACGACAGTGCGCCGCCCACCGGAACCGGTGGACGGCGCACTGTCAGGTGCTGCGGCTCAGACGAGCCGCGGGATCACTCGCCGCCGGCGAGCTTCGCCCGCAGCGCGGCCAGCGCCTCGTCGGAGGCCAGGGTGCCGCCGCCCGTGGACGGGACGTCACCCTCGGGCTCGGCGGCGCTGGAGTAGCTGCCACCGGCAGCGGCCTCGGCGTCGGCGGCCTTGGCGTCCGCGATCTGCTTGCGGTGCGCCTCGAAGCGGGCCTGGGCCTCGGCGTACTGCCGCTCCCACTCCTCGCGAGCCGTGTCGTAGCCCTCGAGCCACTCGCCGGTGTCGGAGTCGAAGCCCTCCGGGTAGACGTAGTTGCCCTGGTCGTCGTAGGACGCGGCCATGCCGTAGGCAGCCGGGTCGAACTGGTCCTCGTCGCCGACGACGCCCTCGTTGGCCTGCTTGAGCGACAGCGAGATGCGGCGGCGGTCCAGGTCGATGTCGATGACCTTGACCAGGATCTCGTCGCCGACCTGCACGACCTGCTCCGGGATCTCCACGTGGCGCTCGGCCAGCTCGGAGATGTGCACCAGGC
>JAOPVN010000557.1 GCA_025966175.1 Modestobacter sp.
CGCGGGCCTGACGCTCGCGCTCGAGGCGCTCCCGTTCGGCCCGCTCGGCCGCGCGACCCTGCGGCGCGCTGCTCGCAGCTCGCGGCGACGGGTAGCCACGACCGGCGACGCGACCGGTGTCGCCGCGGTCTGCGCGCACGGCGTCCTCCCGCATGTCTCGAGCTCGGGCATCGACAGTGACCGGAGCGATGGTGCACCTCCTCGTCGGCGGCAGGACATGCTCGGGCGCCCAGCCGGTCGGGCCACGGTATCGGCCCTTCCTGAGTAGACGCTGGACCCGGGGGGAGTGGCGGGCCAGAAGTCGCCGGTGTCGCCGCCCGTGAGTGGCGGTTTCTGCAGAGCCTCATCCCATGGGCCCCATCGCCCTCACCCGCTGCGCGCGGTGCGCGCCGTCCGGGCGTGCGGTGAGACGCAGGTCACCCCGACCGACGTGCGGGTCGCGGTCGGCCGGCAATCGGCTCAGCCGGTGGTCCCGTCCCGGTCGGCGGTGTGTCGGCCGGGAGCCGGGACGCCGCCCGCCGCCCGGTCGACCGGGTCGCCTCCGTTGCCGGGCAGAGCACCTCCGGTACCGGGGAGGCCGTTCCCGGACAGGCCGGGCAGCGGCAGATCGGCGGCCGAGGGCCCCTGGTCCCCGGCAGGCACCGAACGCAGCACCCGGACCTGCCCCTCGACCGGCGCGGGCGTCGGCACCGGCGACGGCGCGACACCGAGGTCGTCGAAGCGGCGGGTGGCGACCAGGACGGAGTTCTCGTAGGAGCCGACCGTTTCGTTGTAGCGGGTCAGCGCGGACCCCAGCGCCGAGCCCAGCCGGGTCAGGTGCCCGGACAGCGTGCTGAGCCGGGTGTGCACGGTGCGGCCGACCTCCAGCACGGCGGCGGCGTCCTGGGCCAGCCGTTCCTGCCGCCAGGAGTAGGCGACGGTGCGCAGCAGGGCGAGCAGCGTGCTCGGCGTCGCGACGATCACGTCGCGGGCGAAGCCGTGCTCCAACAGGCTCGGCTCTGCCTCCAGTGCGGTGGTGAGGAAGCCGTCGGAGGGGACGAAGAGCACGGTGAACGGCGCGGCCGAGCCGAAGGCCGAGGGGTAGTGCCGGGCGGCCAGCGCGTCGACGTGGGTGCGCAGCTGCCGGGCGTGGTCGGCGACCCGCTGCGCCCGCACGGCCTGGTCGGTGGCCTGGACCGCCTCGATGTAGCCGGTGAACGGCACCTTGGCGTCGACGATGACCTGCCGCCCGTCGGCGAGGGTCACCACCAGGTCGGGCCGGACGCGGGCGCCGTCCTCGGTGGTGCCGGAGGGCTGTTCCACGAAGTCGCAGTGCTCCAGCAGCCCGGCCACCTCGACGACCCGGCGCAGCTGCAGCTCACCCCAGCGGCCGCGCACGTGCGGGGTGCGCAGCGCGGTCACCAGGGCGGCGGTCTCCTGGCGCAGCAACGCGGAGGTCTGGCCGACGGCACCGACCTGCTCGCGCAGCTCGCCGTGCGCGGTGGCGCGGTCGCGCTCGATCCCGGCCAGCAGACGGTGCAGGTGGTCCAGCGACTCGTGCACCGGCTCGAGCCCGTCGGGCGCCGGGCCGGTGCGCCCCCGCAGCGCGACCACGCCGAGGGTGACCGCGGTGGCCAGCAGCGCACCGACGAGGAGCCCGAGGAGCAGGGAAGCGGCGTCCATGCCCAGCAGGGTGCCCGAGGGCTACGACAGTTCCGGGGCGGCGCGCGTCAGACGGGGGCGGGAGCGTGCTCGGCCTCGTGGTCCAGCAGCCAGCGCTTGACCGGCGTCCCCCAGCGGAACCCGCCCAGGCCACCGCCGGTGGCGAGCACCCGGTGGCAGGGCACGAACAGCGCCGCAGCGTTGCGGGAGCAGGCGCCGGCGGCCGCGCGGACGGCGGAGGGGTGGCCGCAGCGTGCCGCGAACGCGGCATAGGTGTCCGGCTCCCCGGCGGGCACGGTGCGCAGCACGTCCCAGGCGTCGGTGAGGAACGGCCCGGAGCGCTGGAGCACGGCCACCTTGTCGATCGCGGCGACGTCCCCGGCGTGGAAGGCGGCCACGACGTCGAGCACCGGGAGGTCCTCGGCGCGCTCGACCCAGGTCGGCCGTAGCGCCCGGTGGATCACCGGCAGCAGCTCACCGACGTCGTCGGTCCAGCCGCTGGCGAGCACCACGTCCTCGCCGTCGGGGCCGGCGGTGACCACGACGGTGAACCGGCCGGGAGGGGTGGCGACGGTGGCGAACCGGGCAGGGGCCGCGCTGGTGACTCGGCTCATGACGCGCTCCGTTCGGGAAGGGGCCCGCGGGTGAAGAGGCTGGGCACGGCCAGAGCCCAGAGGTGCAGGACGGCGTAGGACCGCCAGGGTCGCCAGCGGTCGGCGGCATCGGTGTCGGAGCTGCCCACCACGGCGAGGCTGCGGCGCACCGCCAGGTCGCCGGGCAGCCAGACGTCGGGGTCGGCCAGGCCGCGGAGCCCGACCAGTGCCGCCGTCCACGGGCCGATGCCCGGCAGGGCGAGGAGCCGGTGGTGCGCCTCCTCCCGGTCCGCGCCGGGGCCGAGGTCGACGGTGCCGTCGGCGAGTGCGGCGGCCAGGGTGGCGAGGGTGCGGCGGCGGGCGCCGGTCAGCCCCACACCCGACAGGTCCGCCCCGGCCAGTGCGGCGGCGCTGGGAAAGGCGTGGGTGAGGGTGCCCACAGGTTCGGTGAGGGGGCGGCCGGCCGCGGTGACCACCCGGGCGGTGAGGGTCCGCGCCCCGGCGACCGACACCTGCTGGCCGAGGACCGCGCGGACCGCCAGTTCGTCGGCGTCGGGAGAGGCCGGCACGCGTCGTCCGGGAGCGCCGGCGACCAGCGGTGCCAGCGCGGGGTCGGCGCCGAGCACCGCGTCGAC
>JAOPVN010000568.1 GCA_025966175.1 Modestobacter sp.
TGCGGGCCGTGCCCGATCCGCCGGACGCCGGGGACGCTGGGCCCGCCTTCGTGCGGCGGAGTGAAGACGTAGGTGCCCCGGCCGGCCCAGGCCCGGGCGAGGGCGCGGTGCACGTCGCTGGTGTGGAAACCGACCAGGCTGTCGAAGACGCCGGCCTCGCGGAGCGCGACCGCCTCGGCGGCGACGACGTCCGGCGCGCGTCCGGAGTCGACGGGCACCAGCTCGATCCGCCGGCCGGACACCCCGCCGGCCTCGGTGCACTCCTCGGCGGCCAGTGCCGCCAGGTCCAGCGCGGACGGCGCGGTCAGCGCGAGCGGCCCGGACAGCGGCACGGCCAGCCCGATCCGGACGGCGTCGGGCGCGGGGCCGGAGACGAGGACGTCCCACGGGTCCCGCAGTGGAGCCGGGTTGCCGCGCACGCCGCTGAGTATGGTCAGCCGCATGCCGGGCCGAGAGGTGGACGTCACCGTCGCCCCGAGCCGGCCGGACCTCGTGGAGCTGTTGACCGCCACCTCGCGCCGGGTTTCCCGGGCCGTGGCGGCGGCGCTCGCCGAGGACGGCGGGACGCTCGAGGGCTACCGCGTGCTCCGCTGTCTGGCCGCTGCGCCCGGCCGCACCATGGGCCAGCTGGTCGCCGCGCTGCACCTGCCCGGGCCCACCGCCACCCGGGTGGTCGACGGGCTGGTCGATGCCGCGCTGGCCTACCGGCTGCCCGACCCCGACGACCGGCGGCGGGTGGTCGTGCACCCCTCGGCGCTGGGGCGCACCCGGCTGGCCCGCTGGGAGGGGCTCGTCGCGGCGCAGGAGGCCGCGCTGGCCCGGTCGCTCGGGGAGGACCGGGTGGGCGCGCTCGTGCAGGCGCTGACCGAGCTGGTCGACGACGCCGACCGCTGATCAGCTGGTCGGGGGCAGCAACCGCGGGGCGAACACCTCGTCGATCGGCCGCGGGCCGATGTACTGCCGGCAGCTGCAGGCGACCCAGGTGTGCCCGGCCCACCGCCCGCGCTTGGTGTAGGTGTCCCGGGCCACCTCGGCATAGCAGGTGGTGCTCTCCGGGTCGTGCTGGCTCAGCGGGTGTCCGCAGGCGCAGACCGCCTGAGGGATCGCAGGGCCCTGCCGCCGCCGGCCGAGCCGGCCGGCCACGAACCCCACGGCGACCAGCAGGCCACCGACCAGCAGGCTCAACGGGTCCATGCGGGCCCCCTTCCACTCGGCCCTCGACGGTAGCGCGGGCCGCCGGATGATTGAGCTCATGTGGCGTCGGGCACAGCGATGACGTGAGTGCGTACGCCGTCGGCTTCGCCCGCCCCGATCGCCGATCGTGGGCCCAGCAGGCCGAGCAGTTCGGATCCTGGCACGCGGTGGAGGCCCACCGCCCGACCGACGAACTCGACGGAGAGGTGGAGCTGGCCGTCTGCGGAGCAATCGTGCAGATCTGGGGCTCGCAGCGCTGGGACCGGGTCAGCGAGGGCCGCGCGGCCTGCCCGGAGTGCCGGCGGCGCACCGCGCCCGCACTCCGCAGCGTCGGCTAGATCGTCTGCGCGGGCTCCGCCGGCTTCTCCTGCGCGCGGGCCGGCCGGCGGCCGGTGATCGCCGAGAGCCCGGTGATCTCGCGGCCGACGATCAGCGCCTGCACGTGGTCGGTGCCCTCGAAGGTGTAGATCGCCTCGATGTCGGCGTGGTGGCGGGCGATGTGGTGCTCGAGCAGGATGCCGTCGCCGCCGAACAGGTCCCGGGCGTCGGCGACGATCTGGCGGGCCTTCTTGCAGTTGTTCATCTTGGCCATCGAGGCCATGGCGGCGGTCATCCGGCCCTCGTCGGCCAGCTTCGACAGCCGCCAGCTCAGCAGCCGCATGCTGGTGATCTCGGCCAGCATCCGGGCCAGCTTGTCCTGCACCAGCTGGTAGCCGGCGATCGGCTGGCCGAACTGCTCGCGCTGCAGGGTGTGCGCGAGCGCCAGCTCGTAGGCGGCCTCGGCGATGCCCAGCGCGCGCCAGGCCACGGTGTACCGGGTCCGGTCCAGGACGACGGAGACGTCCTTGAAGCTGGAGCAGTTGGCCAGCTTGTTCTCGGCCGGCACCCGGACCTCGTCCAGGGTGATCTCGGCCTGCCAGACCGCCCGCAGCGCCGTCTTGCCGGTCATCCGGGTCGCGGTCCAGCCGGCCGACCCCTTGGGGACGACGTAGCCACCGACGTTGCCGTCCTCGCCGCGGGCCCAGATGAGCACCAGGTCGGCGATGGTGCCGTTGCCGATCCACTTCTTGCGGCCGGTGAGCACGTACTCGTCGCCGTCCCGCCGGGCCTGGGTCGACAGCGCGACGGCGTCGGAGCCGTGCTCGGGCTCGGTCAGGCCGAACGCGCCGATCGTCTCCATCCGGGCCATCCCCGGCAGCCAGCGCTCGCGCTGCTCCTCGTTGCCCAGCAGCGCGATCGACTGCATCGCCAGGAAGCTGTGCACGCCGTAGAAGGTGCCCAGGCTGCCGTCGGCGCGGGCCCACTCGGCGGCCACCAGGCCGGCGGCGACGGCGCTCATCCCGGCCGAGCCGTAGCCCTTGACGGTGCCGCCGGCGATGCCGAGCTCGGCGATCTTCGGGACCAGATCGAAGGGGAACTCCGCCCGCTCCCAGTAGTCGTTGATCACCGGGGTGACCTCGCGGGCGCAGAAGTCCCGGACCCGGTCGCGCACCTCGATCTCCTCGGGCTCCAGGAGGTCGTCGAGGGCGTAGAACTCGGCGGCGTCGTTGCTCACGGCTCGGACGCTACCTGCGAGTAGCCCGGACGGCTGAGGATCAGCGGCGCTCCAGGATGCCGCGCAGGATCGCCGCCTGACCGGCGTGCTGCAGGTCGTCGCCGATCACGCTGACCAGTCGGACGCCGAGGGTGACCGGCGGGTCCCAGCTCTCGTCGACGATGCGGTCGAGGTCCTTCGCGGACAGTCCGGCGACGAAGTCGGACGTCCGCCGGCGCACCGCGGCGTGGTAGTCGAGCAGCAGCTGCGGGTCGGTGATCCGGGTCTTGCCGACGTCCTCGCTGCTCATCCCGTAGCCGGTGGCCTTCGCGCTGAAGGGCAGCGCGAAGCGGTCCGCCCAGCCGTCCGCGAGGTAGGCCTGCTCGGTGCCGGCGACCGCGGAGACCTGGTGGTCCTGCCCTCGGGTGAGGTGCCAGACGAGCCACGCGATGGTGTTCGCCTCCGGGTCGACCCGCTCGGTGAGCAGTGCGGGGTCGATCCCGTCGAGTGCTCTCCGGACGGACTCCTCGATGTCGTCGAACGCGGTCAGCAGCAGGTCACGGCTCTCCATGCCGGTCGCCTACCCGATGGTCACCGCGCGCCAACCCGGGTCAGTCGGCTTCGTCGTCGCTGGCGGCCTCGAGCGCCTCGACCTGCTCGGGGGTGGCCTGCTCCAGGGCGATGTCGCGGGGCTCGGGGAGGTCGTCGTCCGTCGGTGCCGTCATGGCGACATCCTGCCGCGGTCGGGCGGTCAGCGCCCGATCAGTGCAGCGGTATCACGCCGGTCAGCAGCAGCGTGAGCGTGCCCAGCACGACGACGACGAAGAGGACCATGACCACCAGCGGGATGACCACCCACCGGCGCTTGAACCGGAACCGGTGGTGCCTGGCCGCCGCCCGGCGCTCCCTCCTCGTCCGTGGCGCAGCCTCGTTCTTCTGCCGGCGCTCACCCACCTCCCGGGCATGGTCGCGCACGTCCCGCACGACGGTGCCGAGCGCAGCGCGGGACGACGACGCCAGGGCCAGCAGGTCGGCCAGGTCGAAGCGCTCGACGTCCCCACCCGGGGCGGGCCCAGCTGTGCCTCGCCACTGTGGACGCCACCCGCGGGAGGGCGCCTCGGGAGCCGCCTCGGCGACCACCGCCGCCAGCTGCCGGCGGGCCTCCGCGGCGGTGGTCCGGCTGGCCAGGTCCTTGGTCAGCAGCCCCCGCAGCACCGGCTCCAGAACGCCCGCGTGGCGCATCGGAGCAGGCGCGTCACTCACCACGGCGATGAGCGTGGCCATCGGGGTTCCCCGGTCGAAGGGGGGCCGGCCCTCGACGGCGGCGTACAGCGTCGCGCCCAGCGACCACAGGTCGACGGCGGGCGTCGGCGGTTCTCCCTGAGCTCGTTCCGGCGCCATGTAGGAGGGCGAACCGAGGACTGCCCCCTGGGTCGTCAGCGTGGCGTCGTCGGTCGTCGTGGCGATCCCGAAGTCGGTGAGGCAGGCCTGCCCGTCGGCGCTCACCAGCACGTTGGCCGGCTTCACGTCGCGATGGACGACGCCGGCCGCGTGCGCGACGTCGATGGCCGAGAGGAGGTCCAGGCCGATCCGCGCCGCCTGCACCGGGGACATCGGGCCGTCCTCCTGGAGGATCCGTTGGAGGCTGCGCGACCGGACGTGTTCCATCACCAGCCACGGGCGCCCGTCCTCCTCCAGGACGTCGTGGATGGCAACGACGTGCGGGTCCTCCAGTCGGGCCGCAGCGCGGGCCTCCCGCAGCGTTCGCTCCCGGAGGACGGCGCGCTCCTCGTCGGTGAGGTGCACCGGGTAACTGATCTCCTTGAGAGCCACCTCGCGCTGCAGCACGCGGTCGGTGGCCAGCCAGACGACGCCCATGCCACCGCGGCCCAGCTCGCCGGCGATCTCGTAGCGACCGCCGACGACGCGTTCCCCCGTCGGGGGCTCACTCGCCATGATCACGGCACCAGTCCCCCTATGACCTCGGCAATGCCGATCACGGGCCGTGCCGGGGGCGCTGGGTCCCCGACGGCATCAGCATGCCCCGCGCGAGGCGCCGGGCGGTAGGTTCGCCGAGCGCCCGTCCCGGCAGGAGGCCCGTGTTCTTCATCCTCGCCCGGCTCTCCCGCCTGGTGGGCAGCCGGCTGCACGGCTGGCGGCTGCCGCTGGTCGTCATCGCGCTGGTCTTCCTGACCAGCTGGCTGGCGATGGCGCTGGTGGAACCGGCCGACAGCGGGATCGCCGCGCCGGGCACCTACTGGTGGTACTTCGTCGTCACGTCGGCGACCGTCGGCTACGGCGACGTCTTCCCGGTCTCGCCCGCGGGGCGCCTGGTCGGCACCTACGTCATCGTCGGCGGGATCGTCACGCTGACGCTGCTGTTCACGCGACTGGCCGACTACCTGCAGTCGGTCCGCGGCAAGCGCCGGAGGGGTGTGGTGGCACTGGAGTTGGCAGACCACGTCGTCGTCCTGGGGTACGTGCCCGGCCGGACCGAGCGGATGCTCGCCGAGCTGTGCGCGGAGGGCTCGACGCGCATCGTGCTGTGCGCGTGGGACGACGTGCCGGAGAACCCGGTGCCGGAGGACCCCGCCGTCTCGTTCGTCCGGGGCGACCTCACCCATGCCGACGTCATGACCCGGGCCTGCGTCGCGCGTGCCCGGACGGTGGTCGTCGACGGACGGGACGACAACGAGACGCTGGCGATCGCGGTCGCGGCCGACCACGCCAACCCGGTCGTGCATCTGGTGGCCGCCCTGCGCGACCTGGGCCGGCGGGACAACCTGCGCTACGTCAACCCGCGGATCGCCTGCGTGCAGTGGCACATGCCCTCGCTGATCACCGAGGAGGCGCTGGACCCCGGGATCACCGAGGTCTACAGCGACCTGATGAGCAGCGGCGGGCAGGGCAACACGTACTCCGTGCGGCTGCCCGCCGGGCACGGGTTCGCCGCGTTCGGCGACTGCCAGGTGCACCTGGGGCGGACGTTCGGGGCGACGGTGCTCGCCGTCCGCGGGTCCGACGGGCTGACGGTGAGCCCGTCCTGGGACGTACCCGTGCACGAGGGGACGACGCTGTACTACGTGGCCCGCGCCCGGATCAAGGCCCAGGAGCTGCTCGCTTCCCGTTGAGCCGGCTCGATCTCGGGCAGGAGGCTGCTGAGCATCCGGGCGGTCATCTCCACCATCGGGAGGAACCGACCCAGCGTCCGGGGCTGGGCCCGGGAGGAGACGCCGCAGAGTGTGCCGAACACATCGCGATCCCGGGTGACGAGTGGGACGCCGATGTAGGCGGCCACCCGCTGGCCCAGCCCGGTGCGCAGATCGCGGTAGGCGGGCGTCGCGGCGGCCACGGTGGCGACCCGGGGGCCGTCGCCGCTGACCATGGAGTGACAGAAGCTGCGGTCCCAGGGCACCGCGGCGCCGTGGGGGATGACCCCGTGCGGGTGGGAGTGCAGGACGACCTGCCACGGGCCCTCGACCTGAGTGACCATCCAGACGTCGAGTCCGATGGTGCGGTGCAGGAAGGTCAAGGAGGCGCGGGCAGCGGCCGTCCAGTCATCGAAGGGGGCCACGTCGTCGACGAGGAGGGCGACCATGCCTTTGATTACGGCCATGTAGTTCGCCTGCGTCAACGACTTCGACCGCTCTGGATCCGGAACCGCCGCGTTCCATCCCCTTCGTGGTCGCGCGACTACTGCGGGCGCGAATTGTGGTGCCCCGAGCGCCCGAGCCATCGCCCCGACCGATGCGGGGTGGGTCACGTCGGGCACCCCTCGTCGGTGCGCCGGTAGATCTCCGGGTACACAGGTGGCGTGCCGATGGAGGAGCTGGCGATGACGAGTGAGACGGCCGGAGCCGGGCCCGAGGAGCTGCACCGGCCAGGGGTCCTGCGGTGGCTCTGGTATGCCCTGGGTGGCGGCCTGCCCGAACGGCACAGCGCCTGGGTGCTGCACGACACGACGACCGGCAGCTGGGG
>JAOPVN010000581.1 GCA_025966175.1 Modestobacter sp.
TGGTCGTGAGCAGGCGGTCGGCCGACGTGACGTCGATGTCGGTCGCCATCTCAGGCCGCCTGCTCGGCGCGCACGAGCTCGGCGGCGAGGACGGGCCCCACGGCGAGTGCGCGCAGCGCGTCGTTGAGGTGCGTGCAGCCGTCGGTGCTGACGACCAGCTCCAGGACGCGATGGCGCAGCGTCGCCATGGGTTCCCCGACCAGCAGGTCGACGTTCGAGGCGGCCGAGGGGCAGGTCTGGAAGGGCAGCACCCGCGGGTCGGCGGTGAGCGCGGTCAGCTGCTGGGAGCTCCGGTCCACCCGTGCGTGCAGGCCGTACTCGTGGACGACGGTCTCCACGCCCTCCGGGCTCCACATGCTGTCGCGGAAGACCGAGTCGACCAGCAACTCGGGCCCGTCGATGACGTCGATCCGGCGGCGACGGCGCAGCATCGCGGAGTCGCCGGGCGGCTCGGGGATCTCGTGCCACGCCAGGGGATCGCTCGGCTCGTCGAGGTCGAGGGCGGGGACCAGGTTGTGCTGGGGGTCCTCTCCGCGGTTCATCCGTTCGATCGGCAGCCCGTCGGGGCGGAAGCCGGCGCAGATGCCGGTCATGTCATAGCCAGGACCGTGGTGGCGGGCGCCCGCGTAGAAGGCGGCCATCTCCGGCCACAGCCGCCAGGCGAACGGCCCGACGAGAGTGATGCCCGGCATGTCGTCCAACAGGAAGTACGAGAGGGAGCCGGCGGCCATCTCCTCGGGCATCAGGGACTGCAGCTGCCGGCGGAAGCCGCTACCGCCCCGGATCCCGACCAGGCCGTCCAGGTCCTCCCGGCCGGGTGCCGCCGACAGGGAGCGAATCTGGCGGCCAGGGTCGACGACCAGGTCGAGCGAGGCATGCGAGACCGGCTCGGCCCGACCGTCAGTGGTGGTCGCGAGGTCACGGGCCGCCGCGGCGATGTGCATGTCCGTGCCGATGCCGGCCGGCCAGGTCATGTTCCAGTGGCCGGTGCGGCGGATCGAGCCCAAAGCACGCCTGGGGCTCCCGGATTGAGGGTTCCGCGGGGCAGGGGGGAGAGCGGACAAGAGCGGCAGCAGCCGACGGGGAGCGGTCATGGGTCCTCCGAACGCTGCGAGCGGTGGCCGGCAGCCGGGTCGGTTGCCCAACCCAACTTTTTCCTGCAGCCTACGTCAGCATGGCAATTCCGGATGCCCTTTTCCGGCAGGAGACCACGGCCGGCTGTCCGTCCCGAGAGGGCCGGCCGGCCGAGGACGGCGGTGTGCTTGTCGTGGGCACCGGTCAGTCCGGTGCGCAGATCGCCGAGGACCTGCACCTGGCCGGCCGGCGGGTGCACCTCGCCGTCGGCAGCGCCCCGCGCATCGCCCGCAGCTACCGCGGCCGCGACATGGTCGACTGGCTGCACGACATGGGCCACTACGACATGCCCGTCGAGCAGCACCGGGACGGCGAGGCGGCTCGGATGGGCACCAACCACTACGTCACCGGCAGGGACGGCGGGCACGACATCGACCTGCGTCAGTTCGCCCTCGAGGGGATGCAGCTGTACGGGTCGCTCACCGGGGTCTCCGACGGCCGGTTCAGTTTCGCGCCCAACCTCACCGAACACCTGGACGCCGCGGACCGGGTGAGCGAGAACGCGAAGGACCTCATCGACGCGCACATCGAGCGGGCGGGCATCGACGCACCGGTCGAGCCGCGGTACACCCCGGTGTGGGCACCCGACGGCGACCCGACGTCCCTGGACGTCCGCGCCATCGGCAGCGTCGTGTGGGCGATCGGCTTCCGCGCCGACTGGAGCTGGGTGAAGGTGCCGGTGTTCGACGGCGCCGGCTACCCGACGCACACCCGGGGGGTCACCGCGGCGCCGGGCCTCTACGTGCTCGGCCTGCCCTGGCTGCACACCTGGGGGTCGGGCCGGTTCTCCGGGATCGCCCGGGACGCCGAGTTCGTGGCCGACCGGATCACCGAGCTCGCCGACAGCGGTGCGCCCACCGGCCTCGGGCGCGCGCTGGCCGTCGCCGCCGCCTCCTCCGCGGCCCGCATGGCGTGAGGATCGCGGCGGTCTCCGCACACTTCGGGCGCGACGTCGAGCAGTGCCTGGCCAAGATCGAGGGGATCGTCGCCGACGCCCGCGGTCAGGGCGTCCGGCTGCTGGTCTTCCCCGACGCGACGATCGGCGGCTACCTGGGCGACCTGGGCCGTGGCGACGACACCGGGCTGCCGCCCGCGCTGGACGCCGGCTCCCCGGAGCTGAAGCGGGTCGCCGCGGCAGCCGGGGAGATGGTCGTCTGCGTGGGCTACCGGGAGAGCGCCGACGGGCGGCACTACAACAGCGCCGTCTGCGTGACCGGGGACGGCGCACTCGGCCGGCACCGCAAGGTGCACCAGCCGGTCGGCGAGCTCTCCGCGTACGCCGCCGGCAGCACCTTCACCACCTTCGACACCCCGGTCGGCCGGATCGGCATGCTCATCGACTACGACAAGACCTTCCCGGAGGCCGCCCGCACGCTGGCCGGCGGCGGTGCCCAGCTGGTCGCCTGCCTCTCGGCGTGGCCGGCCAGCCTGACCAACCGGGCGCCGCGGCTGGTGCAGGACCGCCAGTCCCGGCTGTTCGACCTCTACGACTGCGCCCGGGCCGCGGAGAACCAGGTCGTCTGGATGTCGGCGAACCAGACCGGCACGATGGGCCGGCTGCGGTTCCTCGGCCAGTCCAAGGTGGTCGGCCCGGGCGGTGACGTGCTCGCCCGCACCTGGGCCAAGGCCGGGCTCGCGCTGGCCGAGCTCGACGTCCCCGCCGAGATCAGCCGCGCCCGGCTGGTGCTGGACCACCTGCGCGAGCTCAAGCCGGAGGCCTATTCATGAGGATCGCGCTGCTCACCTACTCGACGAAGCCCCGCGGCGGCGTGGTGCACACCCTCGCGCTGGCCGAGGCGATGGCCCGGGCCGGGCACGACGTCAGCGTCTGGTCGCTGGGCCGCGGCGGCGATGCCGCCTTCTTCCGGCCGGTCGACCCTGCGGTCACGCTGCGGCTGGTGCCGTTCCCCGACGTGCCGGGTGAGGACGTCGGCGCGCGCATCCTGCGGTCGATCGAGGTGCTGGGCAGCGCGTTCCGCAACGACAGCTACGACGTCGTCCACGCCCAGGACTGCATCAGCGCCAACGCCGTCCCCGACTGCGTGCGCACCGTGCACCACCTGGACACCTTCACCACCCCGGCGCTCGCCGCCTGCCACGAGCGGGCGATCGTGCGGCCCCGGGCGCTGGTCTGCGTCTCGGCCGCGGTCGCCACCGAGGTCGCCACCGGCTGGGGGCGGCTGGCCACCGTCATCCCCAACGGGGTGGAGGCGGCCCGGTTCGCCGCGGCCGCCGGACCCGAGGGCGCGGCCGGCCGGCGGGCCTGGCGGGACCGGCTGGGCCGGTACGTGCTCGCCGTCGGCGGCATCGAGCCGCGCAAGGGCACCCGGGACCTGGTCGAGGCGTTCGCGCTCGTCCGCGCCCGCCGGCCCGAGCTGTCGCTGGTCATCGCCGGTGGGGAGACCCTCTTCGACTACCGCGACTACCGGGCGGAGGTGTTCGCGCGGGCCGCCGAGCTCGGTGTGGAGCCCGTCGTCCTCGGGCCGGTCGACCACGCCGAGCTGCCGACGCTGGTGGCGGCGGCCGACGTCTTCGCCTTCCCCTCGACCAAGGAGGGGTTCGGGCTGGCCGCGATGGAGGCCCTCGCCGCCGGGGTGCCGGTGGTGACCCGCGACCTCCCGGTGCTGCGGGAGGTGTTCGGCGGTGCGGCGTCCTTCGCCGCCGACCCCGCCGGGATGGCCGAGGCGCTGCTGGCGGATGTGGGGGAGGAGTGCAGGTCAGCGGGTCGGGCGTTGGCGCAGGGCCACAGCTGGGACGCCGCCGCGGCCGCGCACCTGAGCCGCTACGAGACCCTCGGGGCCGGTGGGGTCAAGGGGACGGGTGTGCCGGGTGGGCGCAACTGGTCATCCGCCCCGCGTTTCGTGACTCAGTGACACGGACATGAAACTCCGGTCCTGTCTACTTCCCTCGAACGCCGATGACGACCCCCTGCCCGCCGTGGCAGGACGGCGAGGGGAGCACGACATGACGTACCGCCAGAAGCCTTCGATCTTCCAGCTGGGCAAGGTCCACGAGAACGGTCCGTCCGTGATCGTGTCGGGCTGGGGGCTGGGCATGTGTGCCTCGTCGTGCCGCTGTCACCGCAATCCCGATGACGGCCAGCTCGCCCTCGCCGAGGACCAGGCCGGTGGCAGCCTCGGCCTGCTGAGCTTCACCGACACCGGTGGCTGTGACTGCTGCGAGGCGTGGACCTCCGCCGAGCTCAGCGCCATCCTGCGGGACGTCGCCGCCGTCGAGGCACTCGAGTCCTCGGAGCCTGCTGCCGGCTGACGCCGCGCTGCTCGAACGAGCCGCCCGCCGGGGGGAACCGGCGGGCGGCTCGTCGCGTTTCTGCGCTCCTGTCCGTGCTCGCCGCTCGCACCGAGTGGCGACCTTCGGTGCTCTCGGCAGTCGGCAGACCACCGCAGCTCGCCACTCGACGAGGGACCCGACGGAACAGGAGTGGTCCGCGTGACCCGTGGGACGAGCGTCCACTGTGGACCGATCGGTCCCGGCGCGCCGCGCGCCACTTCAGCGTGACGATCTCCCTACCGTCCGTTGAGACGCGCGCGGATTCCGTCGCCCCTTCCCCGGGCGCGACGTGCGCAGACGGAGGCCCAGTGACCCGATCGACCACGCGGCGGTGGACGCGCGCTGCCGCTCTCGCGCTGACCGCCGGCGTCGCCGTCGTCCTGACCCCGTCGGTCGCCTCCGCCGACCCCACGACGGCCGACCAGGCCCGGCAGGCCGTCACCGACACCGGGCAGAAGCTCAGCGCCCTCGACGAACAGGTCCACGAGGCCACCGCGACCGCGGAGCAGCAGCAGGCCGCAGCGGACGCCGCCGCAGCGGCCGCCGGCCAGGCGCAGGCGCAGCTGGGCGCGCTCGAGCCGCAGCTGCGGGCGATCGCCCAGACCGGGTACGTCGGCACCACGCGTGGTCGGCTCGCCGCATTCCTCACCAGCGGCTCGGCCGACGACCTCATCCAGCAGATGAACACCCTCGACCAGCTCGCTTCGCACGCCGACGCGATCGTCGCGCAGGCCGCCGCCGCCCTCGCGCTGACCGCCGGTGTCGCCGTCGTCCTGAGCCCGTCGATCGGTTCGGCCACCCCCACCACCGTCGACCAGGC